>NZ_JBJDRL010000008.1:0-100551 GCF_044987475.1 Microbacterium sp. ZW CA_36 | reverse complement strand
AGCCCGCCCAGCCCCGGGATCTCGAAGCTCGACAGCTGCTCGCCGATCCCCGAGACGGCCTCCCCCGCACCCGAGACGAGATCGCCCGCACCGCCCAGGTCGACGCCACCTGCGATCGCGTCGAGGTCCACCGCACTCGCGACGGCGTCGAAGTCGATCCCCGTCGCCACCGCCTGCGCCAGCAGCGGGGCCGCGACGGCGCTCACCACGGCGGAACCCGCGACCGCACCCAGCAGCCCGCCGGCACCGACGAGCGCGGCGCTCTTCGCCATCCCACCGCCCTGCGGTGCCCGGCTGCCGCGACCGACCCGCGCGAGCAGCCCGGCCATCGCGCCCGGTCGGAGAGCCTCGGTGCGGGCGGCGGCGCGCGCCAGCTCGGGCGCCTCGGCGGTGCGCGGCTGCTCCGACGGGCGCAGCTCCGAACGCATGCCGGCCTGCACCTGAGCACGCTGCTGCGGCGTCAGCCGGGCGAAGGCCTCGCGGTGGATGGCCTCGACCTGGTGCGGGTCCGACGTCTGCAGCAGGTACTCGTAGCGTGCGATCGCGGCGCGGTCCGCGGCGGTCGGTGTGACAGCGCTTCCCGGCACGGCGGGAGCCGACGGCGCCGGAGGAGTGACGCCGAGGACGTGCGCCGCAGGAGGCGTGACACCGACCCCGGTCGCCGCAGGAGGCGTGAGGCCGACGCCGGCACCGGCGCCGGCGACGTCGCGCACCATCGCGCGCCAGTCGCGTCCGTTGCCGGATGTCTGCGGACTGGAGGAGGCCTGCGAGCCCGAGGAGGACTGCGAGCCCGAGGAGTCCAGTGCCTTGGCGGCGAGGTCGAAGAGGCGGTTGAGAGAGCCCATGGAGGTTCCTTCCCTATCGGAGACGTGGCGTGTGAAAGACCGCCAAGGTCTCCTCCGCCCCGAAGGGCCGGCAACCCGGGATCCGGCGCTGGATCCGTAGTGACGAGTGTGCCGCAGGCGGGAGTACTCCCCTTGTGCTCTCCACCCTACGGTCGGCGGCGCATCGCACCGGCCGCTTCGGCGAGCTCATCGGGCTCTCTCAGCGAATTGATCGGATCCGGCTGCGTCGGCCGCGGCATCCGCTCCCCACCGTGTCAACGCGGGACGAGCGCCTCGCTCACGTCGTACGCCCGCAGTCGCCCGCACATGCCGAAGCCGCGCTCGCCTGCCGGCTCGGCGGCGAGGGACACCGTCGCCGAGGCGAGATGCGTCGCCTCGCCGCCGGCGATCGCGCGCGTGATGTCGAGGCTCTGCGCCGCCTGCGCGACGGGGCCGCGCTCCACGATGTCGGACCACGCCGCCGCGCGCTCCCGGACCAGTGCGGCCGCTGCCGCGTGGAACGCTCGCAGCGGGCCGAAGTCCCCGGCGGCCGCGGCGTCGCGGATCACATGGAACCCCTCGACCGCGAGGTCGCGGCGGCGCGACGCGGCGGCCGCTCTCGCCTCCAGCGGCGCATCAGGCAGCGTCGCCGCCGCAGCGTATCGCTCGGGGTCGGCGACGATGTCGGCGGGGAACGTCATGACGGCATCCCCGGCCTCGGGAAGTCCCGCGTTGCCCATGACAACGAGGACCTTCAGACCCCCGTGGTTGACTGCGCGGTGGATCGTCCCGGGCGTGAACCAGACGACGGAGCCTTCGCGCAGCTCGGTCTCGCGGACGCCGGTCGGGTCGACCGTGTGCAGCGCCCCGCGTCCTCCGATCACGACGTAGCACTCGTTCGAGGCCAGGTGCATGTGGGGGCTGCCGCCGCGGAGTCCGTCGGGGCCGAGGTCCTCGTAGACGTCGAGCAGGGTGACGGAGGTCGCTCCGGGAAAGCTCGGGGCGGTGTCGACCACGTTCGCTCCTCTCCTCATGCCTCAGACTACGACCGGCTGAAGGATGCCGCGCAGCGCGTCCGCGAGCGGCTCCGCGGCATCCGCTCCCCCGTCGGCGATCCCCACCGCGTACCGGAACCGCACCGTCTCGCCCGGGGCGACGACGACCTCCTCGCTGAAGAAGGGCGCGGGGTTCAGCGCGGCGAACTCCGCGGACCGGGCGAACCACTGCGGTGGGTGGCGCGGGTTGGTGGCGTCGTCGAGCATGAGCACGAGCGACGTGGCGTCGCTGTCGTCGTGGTGGCCGACGTAGCCCATCCACTCGAAGCGCGCGCCGCGCACCTCGTCGCCGGCGCCCGAGACGCCGGGGGCGACGAGGGTGCCGTTGGTGAACGAGCGCGGGCCGCGCCAGAACAGCCCGCCGTAGCCGGCGTTGTCACGGCCCCGGGTGGTCGGGGAGCCGATCGCGATCGGCGCAGCGGCGACGTTCGTCAGGCGGGTGTCGAACGTGAGCGCCCACGCGTCTTCCGACACGATCTCGGCGCTCAGCTCCCGCTGCTCGGCGAAGATGTCGTCGCCCGACTCCGTGATCCACCGCAGCGCGTGCGAGACCGCGGCGCGGGCGCCGGACTCCAGCTCGATCTCGCCCTCGTGCTGCTGCACGCCGTTGTTGGGCAACTGCACGTAGAACTGCCCGTGCACGTACGTGGGTCCGCCCCAGAAGTTCTCGTCGTTCACGACCGGCAGCGCCCAGGCGATCCCCTTGTGCCACACGTGGTCATGCGGCCGGAACAGGCTCACCGCGTGACCCGCCCGCGTGCGGATCGGGTGAAGGTACGGCTTCGGCGACTCCAGCGCCACCGTCATGGGCGCGTAGACGTACGTGAACAGGTCGATGTCCCCGTCGCGGACGCTGACCGCCGAGCCGGACTCGTGGGTGACGCGCAGCGCGCTCATACGAGGACCTCCTTGACGGGCGCCCACGGGACGATCCCGCCGCTCATGGACCGGACGAACGGGTCGGCGCCGGCGAGTTCGCCGGCCTCGACCGTCACGCCGCGGAATGCCGACGCGTATGTGGCCGCCGCGAATTCGATGGTGCGCCGCGCCTCGGTCAGGTCGACCCCGGGAGCCTCTCCCGCCTCGAGCGCATCGAAGATGGCGGAGATCTGATCGCGGTGGCCGCTGATCGCACCGGAGTCGAGGCCATCCGCCCAGCGGGCCGTGAGGTGCTCGTGTCCTGGGGCCGGCGTGAACGTCCAGTCCTCGCTGGTGTAGCCGTACAGATGCTGCACCTCGACCGACGCGTACTCGAAGTCGAACCGCAGCCGGGACGTCTCGTCCGGCGAGACGAGCGAGTTCACCACCGTCGCGAGGGCGTCGTTCTCGAAGCGCACCAGCGCCATCGAGACGTCTTCGGTGTCAGTCGGCCGCAGCTGCCGTGCCGCGAAGGCGCTCACCTGCGACCAGCGGCCGAAGATCGCGAACAGCAGATCGAATTGATGGATGCCGTGGCCCATGGTCGGACCGCCGCCCTCGACATCCCATCGCCCCCGCCACGGCACGTCGAAGTACTCGTCGGGGCGGTGCCACAGCGTCTCGCAGGTGGCGACGAGCGGGCGGCCCAGCTCGCCCGCTCCGGCCAGCGCCGCCAGGTGGCGGGCGGCCGCGCCGAAGCGGTGCTGGAAGACCGTGAGGACCGGCACGCCGGTCTCGGCCTGCACAGCGGCGAGCTCGTCCATCTCGCCGAGGCTGAGCGCCGTGGGCTTCTCGACGAGCGAGGTGACACCGGCGCGCATCGCCTGGATCGCGAGCGGCGTGTGCGTCTGCGGCGGGGTGCAAATGTGCACGAGGTCGAGCCGCTCGTTCGCGAACAGCTCGGCGGCGCCGGGGTAGACCCGGTCGACGCCGAAGCGCTCGGCGAACGCCTCGGCGCGAGCGCGGTCGAGGTCGACCACGCCGGCGATCTCGACGCGCGGCCGCAGGCTTGTCAGGGCGTCGGCATGGGCGTGTGCGATGCCGCCCGTGCCGATGATCCCGACGCGGAGGGGGGAGGAAGACATGAGGGGTCCGTTTCGGTCGTGACTACTGGTTGACGATGACGTCGATCTCGGCGAACAGCTGATCCACCGCGTCGTCGACCGTGATGGTCCCGAAGCCGAGCTCCTGACCGAGCGCCTTGAACTTGGCCTCGACCGAGCCGTAGCCGACGATCGGCACCGGCGGGGCGTCGCCGATGCGGTCGGCGATCGACTCCTCGTAGTCGATGATCTGCTGGGCGGTCTCGTCGAGCTCCACGCCTTCGAGCTGGGTCTGGGATGCGGGCATCCCTCGGTTCGTGCCGAAGATGGCGCCCACCTCGGGGCTGTTCACCAGGAAGTCGGTGAACAGGGCGGCGGCCTCGGGGTGCTCCGTGCTCGCCGCAGCGGAGATCAGCATGCCGGCCTTCTTGTACAGGTCCTTGGCTCCTTCTTCCGTCACCGGAGGCGCGAGGAGGTTCAGGTCGGGATACGCGTCGCCGAGGTTCGCGAGGTACGGAGCGCCGAAGTTGTCCCACACGATCTCGGTGAGCGCCTGGGCGGAGTCGAAGGCGCCCTTGGGAGAGACCTCCTGGATCCGCTGCTGCGGGGTGACGACGCCGTCTTCCCGCAACCCGCCGCCACGATTCCAGAAGTCGGCGAGGTCCTCCTTGGTGAAGCCGACCTCCCCCTCCTCGGTGAAGACCGACTTGCCCTCGGAGCGGAGCACGAGCTCGAACGGCTGAATGAAACTCGTGGGGTCCGCACCGCCCCACACCTCGAGTCCCGCGGCCTCGGCGGCATCCCGCGCCTGGTACAGCCACTCGTCGTACGCCTCCCAGTCGCCACCGGCGAAGGGCTCGACGCCGACCTGGTCGGTGAGGACCACGTTCTCGAACATTCCGATCGCGTTCGTCGAGACGGGCATGCCGGCGATCGTGTCGTTGATCGATGCGATGTCGAGCACGCTCTCGTCGTAGCCGTCGGTGGCGATGATGTCGCCGACGTAGGGCGTGAGGTCCAGGAGCAGCCCGTTCTCGGAGTACTGGCGGACGTAGGTCATGTCCATCTGGAACACGTCCGGGAGGTTCTTGCCGGCGGCCTCGGTCTGGCGCTTCTCCCAGTACTCGTCCCACGCCAGGAAGGTCGAGTTCACGGTGATGTTCGGATACTCCTCGTTGAACGCGGCGATCGCCTCGTTGTACATCTCGGCCCGGACGTCGTTTCCCCAGAACGCGAAGTCCAGGGTCACCTCCTCGTCCGGGTCATAGGTGGCTGCGGCTTCGCCGGGTGCCGATCCGGCGCAGCCTGAGAGCGCCAGGCCGAGGGCCGTGACGACCGCAGCGGCGGCGATCGCCGTCTTCTTCCTGCCAGTGAACATCGTCGTCCTTTCCGGGATCCCTGCGCGGTGAGCGTGGGGTGAACCTTCACTTAGTGATCGATCACTAAGTTCGAGAAGTGAGAATAGTGAAGGTTCACAATCTGTGTCAACATGGATGTCGAGGGAAGGCGCCCATGACAGACACCGCAGCGCATCGCCGGCCGACGATCATGGAGGTCGCCCGTCTCGCCGACGTCTCGCATCAGACGGTGTCGCGCTACTTCCGAGCCCCCGACGGACTGAAACCCGCCACCAAAGCGCGGGTGCAGGCCGCGGTCGAGCAGCTGAACTACCGCCCGAACCTCGTCGCCCGTTCCATGCGCACGCGCCGGACCGGCAGGCTCGCGGTGGTGGTGCCGACCCTCGCGTACAGCCCGGCCCGCATGCTCGCGGGCGCCAGTGCCGCCGCGCACGCAGCCGGCTATGCCGTGGAGGTGCTGAGCCTGGAGGGCGGCGCGGACGAGCGCACGCAGCGCGTCGCCGAGCTGGCGGACTCCGGCCAGGTCGACGGCATCGTCGCCTTCGCCCCGGTGAACGCCGCGGCGGAGCTGGAAGCGTCGAGTGGGACTCCGATCGTCGCCTCGGCCGACTTCGACGACGAGATGCGCGGCATCGGCGAACTGGCGGATGCCTCGGCCGTGGGAGAACTGATACGCGGGCTCGCGGACCTCGGGCACCGCCGGTTCCTCCACATCACCGGTGATCTGCAGTTCGCCTCCGCCCGCGCACGACGCGACACCTACCTGGCGGCGATCGAGACGCTCGGGCTGGAATCCTTCGACGTCGTGGAGGGCGACTGGTCCTCGGAATCGGGCATGGCAGCGATCCGGAGCCTGCCCGACCGCGGGCGTCCCACCGCGGTGGTGGCGCCGAACGACCTCGTGGCCGCCGGCGCGATCCGCGGCGCCATCGACCGCGGCTGGGCGGTGCCCGACGACCTCAGCGTCACCGGGTGGGACGACCAGCCGCTCGGGCGCCTGCTGCGTCCGGCGCTGACGACCGTGGAGGTCGACCTCGAGGGCCTGGGCTCACGCGCGATGGCACGGCTCATCAGGGCGCTGCGTGACGAGCCCCTCCCGACCGAGGTCCGACCGATCCACCGCGTCATCTGGCGCGAGTCGACCGGCGCCGCACCGCGCTGACGGGTTCGGACACCGCGGGCCGCGGCATCCGCTCAGTCCGTCGCGGGCGTGGCGAGCGCGTCGCGGGCAGCGGAGACCGCAGCCTCGTTCGCGCTGTACCCGTGCTCGGCGCCGGGGAACACGCCGCCGCGCACCTCCGCCGCGTACGCCGCGACGCCGCCGACCATCTCGTCGCCGACGGCCGCGAAGCGCTTGACGAAGGCCGCCGTCTTGCCCTCGGTGATGCCGAGGAGGTCGTGCATCACCAGCACCTGGCCGTCGGCGCGACCCGCGCCGATCCCGATCACGGGGATGTCGAGGGCAGGAAGCACCACGTCGACGACCTCGGCCGGCACCGCCTCGACCACGAGCACGCTGGCGCCGGCCTCCTGCACCGCGACCGCTTCACGGGCGAACCGCGCCGCGGACTCGGCGGTGCGGCCCTGCGCGCGCATTCCGCCGAGCGCCACCGCGGTCTGCGGCGTCAGCCCGACGTGCGCGACGACCGCGATGCCGGCCGCAGCGATCGCGCGGATGCGGCTCAGCCGCGCCTCGCCGCCGCCCTCGAGCTTCACGGCGTCGGCCCCCGCCTCCCGGACGAACCGCACCGCTGTCGCGACCGCCTGCTCGTCCGACACCTCGGTCGAGCCGAACGGCAGATCGCACACGACGAACGCCGACCGCACGCCGCGACGGACCGCGCGGGCGAGCACGAGCATCTCGTCGATCGAGACCGCCACGGTCGAGTCGTAGCCGAGCACCACCTGCGCGCCCGAATCGCCGACGAGCACCATGTCGACCTCGGCCCGCTCGGCGACCCGCGCCGTCGGATAGTCGTAGGCCGTCACCATGACGATGGGCTCGTGGCCGGCCTTCATGTCTTCCAGCCGCCGAAGCGTCACCTGCGGGCGCATCACGAACCTCCTGCGTCGATCACGGTGTTGTCGATGAGCCGCGTCGCGCCGACGCGCGCGGCGATGGCGACCAGTGTCGGGCGATCGACCTGGGGAACCGGCTCGAACGTCTCCGGGTCGACGAACGCGACGTATTCGAGCGCGATCATCCCCTGGGCCAGCACGTCCAGCGCCCGGTCGCGCAGCGCGCGGGAATCACGGATGCCGGAGGCCGCGGCATCCGTCACCGCCTGAAGTGCGCGCGGAATGGCCAGCGCGCGTGCGCGCTCATCGGGCGACAGCCGCGCGTTGCGGCTCGAGCGGGCGAGGCCGTCGTCATCGCGGGACGTCGGGCACACGACGAGTTCGACCGGCACGTTGAGGTCGGCGGTCAGCCGGCGCAGCACCGCGACCTGCTGCGCGTCCTTCGCGCCGAAGTAGGCGGCATCGGGGAGCGCTGCGAGCAGCAGCTTCGTCACGACGGTCGCGACTCCGTCGAAGTGCGCGCGCCCGCGCTGGGCGCCCTCGAGGGTCTCGGCGACGGATCCGGTCACGCTCACCGTCGTGGAGAAGCCGTCGGGATACATCTCGCCGGCGTCCGGGGCGAACACCACGTCGACACCGGCTTCCTCGGCGAGCGCGACGTCGCGCTCTTCGGTGCGCGGGTAGGCGGCAAGGTCGGCCTGCTCGGTGAACTGCGCGGGGTTCACGAAGATCGACATCACGACGGTGTCGTTGTCGGCGCGAGCCGCCCGCACGAGCGTGAGGTGTCCCTCGTGCAGCGCGCCCATCGTCGGCACCAGGCCGATGGATCCGCCGCGGCGCTCGCGCAGGGCGGCGCGCAGGTCGGCGACGGTTCGGACGACGATCACCACGAGGTCTCCCCCGCTGCGGGTCCCGAACCACGGACGACCGTCGTGGCGTGCGCGGCGGCCAGTTGCCGCGTCGCCGTGACGAGGGCGTCGAAGAGTTCGGCCTGCTCGGGCATTCGCTCCCGCACCGCCGCGCGCTGGCGTGCCACGGTCTCGTCGTCACCGCGCGCGATGGGGCCGGTGAGGGCCGAGGCACCGCCGGCATGCCAGTTCTCGACCGTCGCGCGCACGAGCGGTGCGAACGCGTGGCGGGGGACCCCGGCCGTCGCGGCGAGGTCCTCGGCGAACCACTCGAGTGTCACGAGGAAGTTCGAGGCGATCGATGCCGCCGCGTGGTACGCGGCGCGATCGGCGTCGGCGACCTCGAACGGCGCCATCCCCAGGGCGTCCGCGAGGGCACGTGCGGCAGCGTCGGCGCGAGGGGTCGAGCCGGCGACGGCGGCCGGAACCCCGTCGAACGACACGGCCGCACCCGCCACCGTCGTGAGGGGATGGATGCTGAACGCCTCGTGCGGTGCGAGCGGCTCGAGCGTCGACGCACCCGAGAAGTGCCCCACGAGGGGTCCCGGCACGATCACAGCCGCGGCTGCCGCGATCTCGGCATCCGGAACGGCCAGCAGCACGAGATCGGCACCGTCTGCGGTGTCACCGCGGCCGAGCGGTCCGCGCACCTCAGCGCCCGCGGCCCGCAGTGCGGCAGCCATCGACCGGCCGACACGCCCATCGCCGACGATCGCGATCACGCCGAAGGCACCGCGGGCGCGCGCGTGATCGGGGTCGAGGTCCGGCATCGTCGTCGTCTCCCGTCGCGCGCGGTGTAAGTGAACCTCGTTCAAAATACCCCGTTGCGCGGAGGACGTCAGACGCGGGCGGGCCGCCCCGCCTTTCCGAGCGGCGTGCGCAGCAGCACGGTGTAGACGCCGACCGACACCAGCATCCCGACCGGCACCGAGAGATCGACGTAGCCGAGACTCTCGGCGATGGGCCCGGTCCAGACCTCGGTCGACAGGCACAGCGCGGTCGCGATGCCGCCGATCACGACAGCGGCCATGCCCGGGATGCTCCATCCGCCGCTGTACCAGAAGCGGCCGCCGCGCTCCTCGTCGAAGAGCTCGACGCCGTCGTAGCGGTTGCGGCGCATCACGACGTCGGCGACGAATACCGCCATCGTGGGCGCCGAGACGATGACGAGGAACTGCAGCATGAGGTTGACGGCATCCAGAAGGTTCGTCGACAGCACGAGGTAGATGGTGAGCGCGGTGCCGATGACGCCCACCACCACCGCGGCCGGGATGCGGCGGATGGGGATGCCGATGGCCTGCAGCGCCATGCTCGAGGTGTAGGTGGTCATGCCGTTGAGCGCGATGGTGTTCGTGATCACGCCGATGACCAGGACCGGCCCGAGCCACGCGGGCAGCATCCCGAGGAGAGCGGATTCGATGCCGGCCTCCATCACCGCGCCGGCGGCGACGGTCGCCAGCAGCGCTCCGACGATCGTGAACACCATGCCGGGCAGCGCTCCGCCGAGGGCGGTGGCGGCGATGATGTGCGAGGGCTTCGTCGACCGCGGCAGGTATCGCGCGATGTCGGGGCTGTTGATGAACGAGATCGGCGACGAGGCGATGATCGTGAAGCCGATCGTGATCGCCGACCACAGCGGCACGCCCGACAGCGGCTCAGGCTGCTGGAAGCTCCAGTCGACCTGCGGCAGGATGAACGCCGCGACGGTCACGAAGATGACGGCCAGCACGATCGCCAGCCACGAGTAGACGCGCAGGATCAGCGCGTGGCCGTAGACCGCCACGAGCACGGTGAGCGCAGAGATCACGAGCGTCACGGCGATCGGCACGACGACGGGGTCGCTCAGCCCCATTCCCGCGAGCAGGCCCGCGCCCAGGAACGACGACGCGAGCCAGTTGAGCGCCAGGAACACCGCTCCGATCAGCCACCCGGTGAACGCCACGACGGGCTTGTTGCCGATGATGCCGTAGATGGCCCGCGTGATGACCGAACCCGAGGTGCCTGCCGCAGGCCCGCTGATCGCGATGAGGCCGGGGAAGACCCACAGCACCGATCCGGCGATCACGACGAGCACCGCCTGCCACAGTTCCAGCCCGAGCAGCACGAGCGTGGCCCCGACGGTGAAGTTCAGGATGCTGACGCTCGGCGCCGCCCAGACGAAGAAGAGGTCGCGAGCCCGGCCATGACGCTCGCCGGCTCCGATCAGCTCGATGCCGCGCGTCTCGGGCTGGTTCGGGGCGTCCACGAACTCGGCCGGTGGCGCCGGCGCCTGCGCGGTCTGCGGGTGCTGTGACACGGTGATCCTCTCGGGCGGACCGGACGACGTCCTCGGACCGCGGCTTCGTTGCTCTCGGGACACGGTGACTATTGGCCGTGCGGACAATAGGCTATTGGTCACACATCCAATAACATGGACGGCATGGTGTCAAGCGGCGATGCGCGACGGGTTCGCAAACGGCCGGAAGAGCGGCGCGAAGAGATCCTGGCGACCGCGGCCGACATCGCGCTCACCGAGGGCCTCGAGCGCATCACCCTGCGCGCGGTCGCCGACCGGCTCGGCGTGCGTCCGGGGCTGATCACGCACTACTTCCCCGCCGCCGAGGATCTCGTCGTCGCCGCGTTCGCGCGCGCCGCTGCCGCCGAGCGCGCCGAGCTCTTCCCGAGGGAGGGCACCGCGATGCAGCGGCTGGCACGCCTGGTCACCGGGTTCGAGAGCCGAGACTCGTGGGATCTCGCGCGGCTGTGGCTGAATGCCCGCCACCTCTCGCGTTTCAGCCGGCCGCTGAACGAGGCGCTGGTCGAACAGGAGACGCTCAACCGGGCCGGCATCGTCGACATCATCGCGCACGGCATCAGCGCCGGCGAGTTCGCCACCGTCGATGCGCACGCGGCGGGCATCCGCATCCTGATGGCCGTGGACGGGCAGAGCGCCTCGGTGAACAACAGCCACGATGCCGGTGACGGCGCGCACGAGCAGTTCGTGTCGGACGTCGCCGAGTGGACGCTGGGTCTGGAGCCGGGAACCCTGCGGGCGACCGCCCGTTCGAACTGAGTTCCTCCCCGCCCGCACTTCCAGGATACCGGGCGGAGGGGGCCTTGCGGCAAGGGCCCCCTGGGGGCGCATACTGGTCGATCGCGACGCCTCTCCGCCCCTTCCTTCACCGAACGCCGCGTCGCGATGTCCGCCAGGAGCAGATGCCGTGAATCCCATCCAGACCAGCCCTTTCCAGCTGCCCGAACGCCTCTCCGCCAAGTCCGACCCCGCGCTGATCAGCGCTGACGAACGGCAGTTCGCCGCCATCGCCGAGAGCCTCGCCCGCTCCATCGACGGCCTCGAGGAGCGCCTTGCGGAGCTCCGTCGACGCCCCGGCGGGCACGGGCAGGCCGGTCTCGAGCGCGACCTCGAGATCCATCGCCTCTCCGCACGCCTGCGCGTGCTGCGCCGCTTCACGATGGACGCGTGCCTCGGCCGCATGGTGCCCGCGGACCGCTCCGAGACCGTCTACATCGGCCGCTTCGGACTCACGGATGCCGGTGGCCGGCGCCTCCTCGTCGACTGGCGCACGCCGGCTGCCGAGCCGTTCTTCGCGGCGACCCATGCGCACCCCTCGGGCCTGGTGAGTCGTCGCCGCTACCGGTGGACGGGCGGCCGCGTGACCGACTACTGGGACGAGGTGTTCACGGCCGACGGGTTGGAGCAGAGCGCCGCGCTCGACGACCAGTCCGCGTTCATCGCGAGTCTGGGTGCGAGCCGCTCGCCGCGCATGCGCGACGTGCTGGGGACGATCCAGGCGGATCAGGATGCGATCATCCGCGCCGGCTCGCGTGGCTCGCTGGTCGTCGACGGCGGTCCGGGCACCGGCAAGACGGTGGTGGCGCTTCACCGCGCCGCGTATCTCGTGTACTCCGACCCGCATCTGGGCGAGGGCCGCGGCGGCGTGCTGTTCGTCGGTCCGAGCCCCGCCTACCTGTCGTACGTCGAGGACGTGCTGCCGAGCCTCGGTGAGGAGAGCGTGCAGACGTGCACGCTGCGCGACCTCGTCGCCGAGGGCACGATCGCCGAGCGCGAGCGCGACCCGGTCGTCGAGCGACTCAAGGCCGATGGGCGCATGGTGGACGCGATCGAGCCGGCGGTGCGCCTGTACGAAGAGCCGCCCGCCGATGGCCTCGTCGTCGAGACGCCGTGGGCCGAGCTGTGGCTCAGTCCCGAGGACTGGGCGGAGGCGTTCGCGTCGGCCGAGCCCGGTACGCCGCACAACGAGGCTCGGGACCAGGTCTGGGAGACGGTTCTCGACATCCTCACCGACCAGGCGGACGGCGAGGAGGTGCCGCCGCATCAGCTGCGGCGAGCGCTCGCGCGTCACGAGGAGTTGACCCGAGCGTTCGGGCGTGCGTGGCCGCTGGTGGAGGCATCCGTCCTCGTGTCGGACCTCTGGTCGGTGCCCGCCTACCTGCGCCGCTGCGCACCGTGGCTCACGCCCGAAGAAGTGGCTGTGCTGCAGCGAGGCGACGCCACCGCGTGGACAACGTCGGATCTGCCGCTGCTCGACGCGGCACGGCGCCGGCTCGGCGACCCCGGCGCCTCGCGCCGGCGGCGGGAGCGCGAGGCGAAGCTCGCGCAGGAGCGCGAGTACATGGCGCAGGTGGTCGACCGCCTCAAGGAGGCCGGCGACGAGATGATGCAATGGCTCGACGGCGACGACCTGCGCAACAGCCTCGTCGACGACTCGGTGGTCGACGCGCACGACCCCGACCTGCTGGCGGGGCCGTTCGCGCACATCATCGTCGACGAGGCCCAGGAGCTCACCGATGCGCAGTGGCGGATGCTGCTGGCGCGCTGCCCGTCGCGCAGCTTCACTGTGGTCGGCGATCGGGCCCAGGCGCGGCACGGGTTCCGCGAGTCATGGCAGGAGCGACTCGAGCACGCAGGGCTCACCGACGTGAGCATCGCCTCGCTCACCATCAACTACCGCACGCCGAGCGAGGTCATGGCGGAGGCCGAGCCGGTGATCCGCGTCGCGATCCCCGGCGCGAACGTGCCCACGTCGATCCGCTCCAGCGGAGCCCCCGTGCTCCGCGCCGGTGCGGCGGAGCGCGACGGCATCCTCAGCGCCTGGCTCACGGCGCATCCCGAGGGCACCGCCTGTGTCATCGGAGACCCGTCGTTCGTCGCCCAGGACCGCGTGCGCTCGCTGACGCCGGAGCTCGCGAAGGGCCTGGAGTTCGACTTCGTCGTGCTCGTCGAGCCGTCGAGGTTCGGCGAGGGGATCGAGGGCGCGGTGGACCGCTACGTCGCGATGACGCGCGCGACGCAGCAGCTCGCGGTGCTGGAGAGGTAGGTGCGGACCTGATCAGTGAGCCCATCGACGGTGTGCGTGGGCGGGCGTAGTCTGACGCCTATCGGGCAGGAGGGGTCGTGAAGAGGCGGCACGCACACCACGCGATCAGTGAAGACGAGCAGATCGCCCGCTACGCCTACGTTCTGGGGAACGTTCCGGCGAGCGTCGCCGACAAGGCGTACGCAGCCGCATACTCGCGGCTCTCACCTTCGCAGCGTCAAGAACTCGTCGGCCAGCTGGGCTCGCAGGTGCCCGGCGCGCCGCAGGAAGCAGCATCCGTCGATCCCGAAGCATTTGCCGTGCTCATGCGTGACCTGCGTTCGCGCGACGCCTTCGTGCGCCTCGAGGGTGCCGGTGCTTTCGCGGCCGCATTCGTGGGGAGTCCTCCCATCGCCGCGTACTTCACGGCCGGCGCGGGTTCGGTGACGATCGACCAGCACCCGCCCTGGGTGCACGAACTGGCAGGCCATGAGACGGCCCCGATCGACGGGGGAACGGTTCACCACCGCCGGGCGCAGAGCTATGGCGAGTGGTACGGCTGAAGCCGCGACCCGCAGCGCGGTCCCCGATGCCCCCTGCACCGCCGGCCCGTGAACGGGAACGGGTCGAATCTCGGGGACGGGGTCAGCACTCGACGACGTTGACGGCGAGCCCTGCCGCGCTGGTCTCCTTGTAGCGGGACGACATGTCGGCGCCGGTCTGCCGCATCGTCTCGATCGCGGTGTCGAGGTCGACGATGTGGCTGCCGTCGCCGAGCAGCGCCAGGCGGCTCGCGGTCATCGCCGTCGACGCGGCGACCGCGTTTCGTTCGATGCAGGGGATCTGCACGAGCCCTGACACCGGGTCGCACGTGAGGCCGAGATGGTGCTCGATCGCGATCTCCGCCGCGTTCTCGATCTGCGCGGGCGTGCCGCCGCGCACGGCCGTCAACCCGGCGGCCGCCATTGCGCAGGCGCTGCCGACCTCCGCCTGGCAGCCCGCCTCGGCGCCCGAGATCGAGGCGTTGGCCTTGATGATCGAGCCGATCGCGGTCGCCGTCAGCAGGAACCGGCGGATGAGCTCGGGGGCGAAGCCGGTGGCGGCGACCGACTGGTAGAGCACGGCGGGGAGAACGCCCGCGGCGCCGTTCGTCGGCGCGGTCACCACTCGTCCGCCCGCCGCGTTCTCCTCGTTGACCGCGAGTGCGTAGACCGAGACCGCCTCCGCGGCATCCGTCGACTCACCCCGTTCGGCGAGTCGGCGCCACGCCGCGGCCGCCCGGCGCGGCACGCGCAGGCCGCCCGGCAGCACGCCGTCGGAGTGGAGGCCGCGCTCGATGCACGCCCGCATCGCCATCCAGATCGCGTCGAGCCCGCGTCGGGCCGCGACCGCGCCGTGAACGGCGACCTCGGCCTCCCAGGCGACATCCGCGATGCTGCGTCCGCGCGAGAGGTCGAGCAGCTCCCGCATGCTGTGAAAGGCGGAGGCCGCCGACATCACCGGGCGGGGGTCGGCCGCCTCCGCCACGGAGGGCTCTCCGAGACGCCGGATGAAGCCGCCGCCGACCGACAGATATGTCTCCTCGACGACGTCACCCGAGGTGAGCTCCGCGCGCAGCGTGAGGGAGTTCGGATGCCCGTGCGGACGCTCGCGCGGCGCGAACGTCATGTCGCCGCGTGCGAACCGCACGCCGCCGATGTCGAGCACACCACCCGTCTCGAGAAGCGCCCAGGCGCCGTGGACGACCGCCGGGTCGACGGTCTCGGGGCGGTGTCCGCGGAGGCCGGCGATGACGGCATCCGGTGTTCCGTGTCCCACTCCCGTCGCGGCGAGCGAGCCGTCGAGGCGGCAGCCGAACCGGACCACGGCTGCCAGGACCCCGCCGTCGGCGAGACGGTCGCGGAAATCGGCGGCCGCACGCATCGGGCCGACGGTGTGCGAGCTCGAGGGGCCGATGCCGATCGAGAAGAGGTCGAGCGCGGAGGTGTACACCCCGCGCTCGACCTGGACGGCGGTGCCGGTCATCAGCCCCACAGTCCCAGCGCGAACTCGGCGACGATCGCCGAGAGGATGAACGACGCCGTGATGGCGACCGTCCCGACGGGGATGATCTTCCAGCCGATGCTCTTGAGCATCGGCAGGTCCTTGCCGAGGCTCAAGCCTGCGATCGTCAGCATCACGGTGATGAGCGAGAGGAAGTCGATGGTGTCCGAGACCGTCGTGAACCACCCGGCGACGGGTGAGATCGGCGACGTGAGGAACGCGCCCACCGTCATCACGACGATGATCGCCGGCACCTTGCCGCGGGTCACCTTGGCGAGGCCGATTCCGCCCGCGACCAGTGCGCCCATGACGAGGTACGCGATCACCATGTCCCACGAGAAGCCCTTCGCCGCGATCGCGGCGACGACCAGGCCCGCGAAGCCGATGATGAGCAGCGACACCCAGAGCGGCACGCGCACGTTCGGCTTCTCGAGCACCGTCTCGGCCACGGTCTTGACCGCCGCCGTCGGCATGGCGCCCTTGGCCTTCGACCGTCGGCCCGGCAGCGCCGCGTCCTTGTTGCGGGTGAGGAGCTTGTAGAAGCGGTCGGCGAGGGGCAGCGACACCCAGACCCCGATGTAGATGCCGAGCACCCCCGTGATCAGGTTCGAGGTGGCGGCGAGCGCGAGCACCTGGTCCTGCATGTCGGGGTGGGCCGACACGATGACGGATGCCGCGGCCGCCATCATCGATCCCGAGCCGACGCCCGCACCCATCGCGAGGGCGAGCGGGTCGAAGATGCCGAGCGAAGCGGCGATCGAGGCGATGAGACTCACGATGACGGCGCCGAAGATGGTGCCGAAGACGTACATCGACAGGACTCCGCGGTACTGCGGCGAGTCGGAGCCGTAGCGCTCGCTCACCATCGCGAACGAGCCCTCACGGTCGATCGAGAACGTGGCGCCGACGGTCGCCGGCCCCATGCGCAGCAGCACCGCGAGCGGGAGCGCCAGTGCGATGGTGCCGAACAGGTGACCGACCTCCTGCAGCAGCAGCGCGGGGCCGGCCTGCAGGAGCAGCGGGATGTTCGGGCCGATCGTGAACGACAGGCGCGCGCAGAGGAAGAGCACGGCGACGCCCATGATCACGGTGGCCGCCTGCTGCAGGTCGATCGGCAGCGGCTTGAGACGCTGCCCCGAGACGACGGCGCCCGCGGTGATGCCCCAGATCATCGGCAGCAGCGTCACCGACGCGATGCCGATAGGGATGACGATCGGCCCGATCGCCTGCGCAGCCGCCGAGATGGCGACGACGAGTGCGATGAGGATCCACAGCCGCGGGCTGCGGAATCCGAGGGCTATGACGGATGCCGTCTGCTGAAGGCGGCTGGGAGACTGCGGTCCTGTCGAGGCGACGTTGCCTTCGTGGGTGGGAGCGGTCATGTCGGGTTCTCCAGGTGGGGAGGCGGTACGGTCCGCGTCAGCGGGGCCGGTCATGCCTCGAGCGTGGTCCGGGTCGCCCCGACGGGGCGCTCGGCGGTGCGGTGGAGCAGGTCGGCGCGCAGGGCGTCGTCCAAGGCGACGTCGAGCACCGTCCACGCGAGGATCGTGGCGGCGTCGATGACGGCCTCGTCGGCTGCGGGGGTGGCCGCAGCAGCGGTGAACTCGGGGTTGTGGGCGGGGCCCGTCTGTCCGAGGAAGGCGATGGTGGGGTGGATCGAGGGCACGACCTGCGACACGTTCCCCATGTCGGTGGAGCCGCCGCCCATCTTCGCCTCGCCGATCGTGCGGCCGCGCGCCACGAGGTTGCGGTCCCAGAGGGCGCCGAGCGATGCGTCGTGCTTCACGGGCGCGTAGGGATGCTCGGTCGGAGACCACTCCCAGCGGCATCCCGTCGCAATGGCCGCGCCTTCGAAGCACGAGAGCACGCGCTTCTTCATGTCACGCCACACGTCGATGTCGTACGCGCGCAGCTCGACCTGCACCACGGCGCGGTCGGGGATGATGTTCGTCGCCTCTCCGCCGTGCGAGACGTACGCGTTGAGATTCGTGTCCTTGGGCAGCTGCTGGCGGAGGAAGGCGACGGCGGTCTGGGCGATCGCGGCGGCGGACGCGGCGTTGAGCCCCTGCTCCGGCATGCCGGCGGCGTGTGCGGTCCTGCCGTGGAAGACGACCTCGAACCGGTCGACGGCCGTCGCGCTGAAGGCCGTCGCCGAGATGTCCTCTCCGGTCATGCCGTGCACCATGAGCGAGAAGTCGACGTCTTCCCAGGCGCCGGCGAGAAGCATAGCCACCTTGCCGCCGCCGTGCTCCTCCGCAGGCGTGCCGAGCAGCTTGACCCGCACGCCGGCCGCGTCGGCGAGGGGTGCCAGCGCGAGGGCCGCGCCCACTCCCGAGGCGGCGATGACGTTGTGCCCGCAGCCGTGGCCGATGCCGGGAAGCGCGTCGTACTCGGCGCAGATCGCGACGGTGAGGTCGCCGGTGCCGTACACCGCCTCGACGGCGGTGGCGACGCCGTACGCCCCGACCTCGACGTCGAAGCCGGCGTCCTGGAGCGCCCGGGCGACGAGGGCTGCGGCGTGGTGCTCCTGCCACGACAGCTCGGGGTTCTCGTGGATCGCGTGGCTCAGGCCGATGAGCTCGTCACGGCGTGATTCGACGTTGTCGGCGGCATGGCGCTTCAACTCGGTGAGGGTGACGGCGTCGGTCGTGATGAGGCTCACGATGGTCCTTTCGTCGGTGCGATCGATGCGGCAATGGTGCGCTTGTGCATGTTTCGAACACGTGAATCCGCGGGCTATCTGCGCTAGATCGATGTTCGATGCGTCAGAATTGCGCTACCGATGCCCTCTCGGAAGGCCGCCAGTGCAGGAGATCACCCTCGATCCGATCGATCGAAGACTCGTCCATGCCCTCCAGATCGAGCCGCGTGCGAGCTGGAACGAGCTGTCCCCCGTCATCGGCGTCGACGCCAGCACGCTCGCGCGCCGGTGGGCACGGCTGCGCGAGGAGGGCATCGCGTGGGTCACGGGGCATCCCACGATCGGGCAGGTGTCGATCATGGAGATCGACTGCGAGCGGGCGAAGATGGATGCCGTCATCCAGGAGCTGCAGCGCGACCCCGCGGTCTACGTTCTCGACGTCACCTCCGGGTCACGCGATCTCATGGCGATCGTCTTCGCCCCCGACATCGCCGGGCTGTCCGACTATTCACTGCACCGCCTGGGCAGGCTCGACGGCGTCCGATCGGTGCGCACGCACCTCGTCAACGAGACGCTCATCGACGGCGCGAGCTGGCGGCTGCGCGCGCTGGAACCGGCCGAGGCCCAGGGCGTCCGCCCACCGAGGCCGCCGCGGCCCCGTGCGGCGCAGCGCGTGCCCGACGACCTGCGGCAGGCGATCGAGCGCGAGGTGTGGGCGGACGGCCGCGTCCCGATCGCCACGATCGCCGAGCGCAGCGGGTTCGCGCCGCAGCGTGTGGCCGATGCGCTCGCGACGCTTCGCGCGAGGGGAAGCCTGCGCTTTCGCACCGACATGGCGCGCGCGGCATCCGGCTGGCCCATCTATGCCTGGTACTTCGTCGAGGCACCGGCACAGGTGCTCGAGGTCGCCCGCACCGCCATCACGTCCGTGCCCGAGGTGCGGCTCGCGATCACCGCGGCCAGTCGTTACAACCTCATCCTGGCCGTCTGGCTGCGGCGGCTGGCCGACGTCAACCGGTTCGAGCTCGCCCTCGAGAACGCCCTGCACGGCGCCCGCATCGGCGACCGTGCCGTCGTGCTGCGGATCGCGAAGCACATGAACCAGACCGTGGGCGCCGACACCCGCGCGACCGGCTTCGCCGGCCCCGCCTCCGTATAGCGGCGCGAGCGCCCGCCGCGGCGACCCCGTGGACGGCTTCGGCCGGGAGGGATACTGTCGCGGTGTCGGCCGAAGACCCCGTGAGGCGGTGCCGCCATCTCCAGGACCAGTTCCGCGCCATCGCTGCCCACTCCCCGCCGAGTGCAGGGCACGTACTACACGCTGATGCTCGGCAACACGCTCGCAGCGTCCTTCATCTGGGGCATCAACACCCTCTTCCTCCTCGACGCCGGGCTCACGAACCTCGAGGCCTTCTCGGCGAATGCCTTCTTCACCGCCGGGATGCTGATCTTCGAGATCCCGACGGGCGTCGTGGCCGACACCGTCGGGCGCCGGGCGTCGTATCTGCTCGGCACCATCACGCTGGCGGTGACGACCGTCATGTACTGGCTGCTGTGGGTCTGGCATTCGCCGTTCTGGGCCTGGGCGATCGTGTCCGTGCTGCTCGGACTCGGCTTCACGTTCTTCTCCGGCGCCGTGGATGCGTGGCTCGTCGACGCGTTGAAGGCCACCGGCTATCCGGGCAGCCTCGAGACGGTGTTCGGCCGGGCGCAGATCGTCGGCGGCATCGCGATGCTGTCGGGCTCGGTGCTGGGGGGTGTCCTCGCACAAGTCACGAACCTCGGCGTGCCCTTCCTCGTCAGAGGAGCGATCCTGCTGGTGATGTTCGTCGTCGCCGCCCTCCTGATGCGGGATCTGGGCTTCACACCTGACCGCAGCCAGAGCCCGCTGCGGGCGACGCGCACGGTGCTGCGGGCGTCCTTCCGTTACGGCCTCGGCGATCCGCCGGTGCGCTGGCTCATGCTCGCGAGCCCCTTCACCGCGGGTGTGGGCATCTACGTGTTCTATGCACTGCAGCCGTATCTGCTGGAGCTGTGGGGCGACGAGGAGGCCTACTCGATCGCCGGGCTCGCGGCGGCTCTGCTGTCAGGGGCCTCCATCGTCGGCGGCGCGCTGGCACCCTGGGCGCGCCGGCTCTTCCGCCGCCGCACCTCGGCGATCCTCCTCGCCACGATCTCGAGCGCCGTGGTGCTGATCGGGCTCGGGCTGATCCGCAACTTCTGGGTCGCTCTCGTGCTGGTGGCGCTCTGGGGCATCGCGTCGGCGATCGACGACCCCGTGCACCGCGCCTACCTCAACGACATGATCCCCTCGAAGCAGCGCGCCACCGTGCTCTCCTTCGACTCGCTGATGGGTTCTGCGGGCGGGGTCGTGTTCCAGCCGGTGCTGGGACGAGCTGCGGATGTCGGAGGATACGGCGCGTCGCTGCTCTGGAGCGGTGTGATCTCGGCGGTCGCCGTGCCGTTCGTGCTGCTGAGCAGGGCGCAGCGCCCGCCGGCCGACACGGCTCGCGAAGTCACCGCGCCGGCGGATGCGTAGCGGTTCGAGGCGGCACGGACGCTGAACGGCGCGCTGGCGACCCGCTTCCGGCCCCTGCGGTCGAGGGACATGCCTGGTTGCGCATAGATTCGGTGCATGGCCCGCAATCGGCGGGCTCAACCTGGAGAACCCCCACATGGATCTGTTCGGCCTCATCGGCATCGCAGTGGCTGCCGGAGTCATCCTCGTCGTCGTCCTCATCGGCTTCATCCTGTTCCGCGCCTGGTACCAGGTGCCCAAGGCCGACGAGGCCATCGTCATCGTCGGCAAGAAGGCCCGCGACAGCACCGAGGGCGAAGCGAACAAGATGACCGTCATCAGCGGTCGGGGTGCGTTCGTCAACAAGCTGACGCAGCGCTCCGACAAGGTCTCGCTGCGGTCGCGGCAGATCAAGTTCGAGCCGACCGCTCAGACCATCAACGGTGTCACCATCGACCTGACCGGCGTCGCCCTCGTGAAGATCGGCTCGACGCCCGACCAGGTCCGCCGCGCCGCGGAGCGATTCGCGTCGCAGGACGATGCGATCGTCGTCTTCACGACCGAGCAGCTCGAAGGCGCGCTGCGCGGCGTCGTGGCGAAGCTGACCGTCGAGCAGGTCATGCAGGATCGGCAGAAGCTCAGCGACGAGATCGCGCAGGGGATCTCCGGCGATCTGCTCGCGCAGGGGCTGGTGCTCGACTCGTTCGCGATCCAGGGCATCACCGACAAGAACAACTACATCTCCGCGCTCGGCGCCAAGGAGGTGCAGCGCGTCAAGCGCGAAGCGGATGTCGCAGAGATCGACGCCACGCGCGAGGTGAAGAAGCGCCAGCTCGCCGCCGACGAGGCCAACCTGATCGAGCAGACCGCCCTCGACAAGAACACCGCCGCCGCGAAGTCGGAGGTCGGCCGGGCGAACGCGCAGGCCGAGCAGTCCGAGAACCTCGCCCGCGCCGAGGCCGAGCAGGGCGTGCTCCTGCAGGAGGCCAACAACACCCAGGCACGACTGGATGCCGAGGTCAAGAAGGTCGCCGACGCCGACAAGTACAAGCAGCAGACGCTGGCGGACGCCGAGGCCTACCAGCAGCAGATCGCCGCCGACGCAGAAGCCTACAAGCGCGAGAAGAACGCCGAAGCGGACCGCAAGGTCGCCCAGGAGCGCTCAGATGCCGAGGCGTACGCGGTGAAGGCGCAGGCCGAGGCGCGTGAGGCGTCCGCCTCCGCCGAGGCCGCAGCCGTCCGGATGAAGGCCGAGGCCGAGGCCGCCGCGGTTCGCGTGCAGGCGGAGGCCGAAGCGGAGGCGATCCGTCTTCGCGGCAATGCGGTCGCCGAGGCCGTCGCCGCCGAGGCGGCTGCACTGCGCGAGAACCAGGACGCGATCCTCGCGAAGGAGATCATCGGACAGCTGCCGCAGCTCATGGCGGAGTTCGCCAAGGGCTACGAGAAGATCGGCACCATCACGATGATCGGCGGCGACAGCGCGGCGACGCACCTGGCCCGCGAGCAGTCGGCGAGCCTCACGGCGACCTTCGAGAGCGTCAAGGCGGCCACCGGACTGGACCTCGGCGCCGTCGTGCAGGGCCGGTCCTTCGGTCGCGGCGTCGCAGAGGGGACCCAGGTGACCACCACGCCTGTCGACCCGGAGCCCGTCACCACCTGATCTCGTCCGTCGTCAGCGCCCGCCTGCGATGCAGGCGGGCGCTGTCGTTCGGTGCGAGGGAGACCGGCGGGAAGTCGACCGTCGCTCTGTGCAACGCTCGCGCCGGCATCCGTTCACTCAGATGAGGTGATGTGCGCGCGGCGGTGTGCGGTAGCGTGCGCTTGGGGAACCGAGGAGGAAGACAATGACTGTCGATCGCCATGCCCGCACGATGCTCCCGATTCCCGACCGGCCGCGCCCGGGGTTGACCACCTACGACGCGAAGGACCCCGCAACCGCGTATCCGCCCATCGAGCCGCTCCTGCCACCCGCGGGCGCGCCGAATGTGCTGGTCATCCTTCTGGACGATGTGGGTTTCGGCGCCTCGAGCGTGTTCGGCGGCCCGTGCCGCACACCAGTCGCAGAGCGACTCGCGGCCGGGGGCCTCACGTTCAACCGCTTTCACACCACGGCCCTGTGCGCGCCGACGCGGCAGGCGCTCCTGACCGGCCGCAACCATCACTCCGTGGGTATGGGAAGCATCACCGAGACCGCGACCTCGGCCCCGGGGAACAGTTCGCTGCGCCCCAATACGAAGGCGCCGCTGGCGATGACGCTGAAGCTCAACGGCTACTCGACCGCCCAATTCGGGAAGTGCCACGAGGTGCCCGTATGGCAGTCCTCGCCGATAGGCCCGTTCGACGCGTGGCCGTCCGGAGGTGGCGGGTTCGAGACCTTCTACGGCTTCATCGGCGGCGAGAACAACCAGTGGGAGCCCGCGCTCTACGAGGGGACGACGCCCGTCGAACCGCCCGCGACGCCGGAGGAGGGCTACCACCTCACCGAGGATCTCGCCGATCGGGCGATCGGCTGGATCCGCACACAGAAGGCGCTCGCTCCCGACAAGCCGTTCTTCGTCTACTTCGCGCCGGGAGCCACCCACGCACCACATCATGTGCCGGCCGAATGGGCGGACCGGTACAAGGGTGAGTTCGCGGACGGGTGGGACGCGCAGCGCGACAAGACGTTCGCCCGCCAGAAGGAGCTCGGCGTCATCCCGGCCGACGCCGAACTGACCGCGCGGCACGACGAGATCCCCGCGTGGGACGACATGCCCGAGGACCTGAAGGCCGTGCTCGAGCGCGAGATGGAGGTGTACGCGGGGTTCCTCGAGCACACCGACCATCACGTCGGAAGAGTCCTCGACGCGGTCGAGGATCTCGGGATCCTCGACGACACGCTCGTCTACTACATCATCGGCGACAACGGCGCCTCAGCAGAGGGGACGGTCAACGGCGCCTTCAACGAGATGGCGAACTTCAACGGCATGGCTGCGCTCGAAACGCCCGAGTTCATGCGGTCCAAGATGGCGGAGTTCGGCTCGCCGACCTCGTACAACCACTACGCCGTCGGCTGGGCGTGGGCGATGGACACCCCGTTCCAGTGGACCAAGCAGGTCGCCTCGCACTGGGGAGGCACCCGCAACGGCACGATCGTGCACTGGCCGCGGACGATCCACGACAAGGGTGGCCTGCGGTCTCAGTTCACCCATGTCATCGACATCGCACCGACGATCCTCGAGGCGGCCGGGCTTCCCGAGCCGACACAGGTCAACGGCGTGCAGCAGTCGCCCATGGAGGGCCGCAGCATGCTGTACGCGTTCGAGGACGCCGACGTCCCCGAGTCGCACGACCTGCAGTACTTCGAGATGTTCGGCAACCGCGGCATCTACCACCAGGGCTGGAGCGCCGTCACCAAGCACCGGACGCCCTGGGTCATGGTGGGCGGCGCACTGCCGGCCTTCGACGACGACGTGTGGGAGCTCTACGACGGAGCGACGGATTACAGCCAGGCGCGCGATCTGGCGAGGGAGCACCCCGAGAAACTGCACGAACTGCAGAGACTCTGGCTGATCGAGGCGGTCAAGTACAACGTGCTGCCGCTCGACGACCGCACCGCCGAGCGCCTCGACCCCGGGATGGCGGGACGACCGACACTCATACGCGGCGACTCGCAGCTCTTCTTCCCCGGGATGGGCCGGCTGTCGGAGAACAGCGTCGTGAGCATCAAGAACCGCTCCTTCTCCGTCACCGCGGAGGTCGACGTTCCCGAAGACGGCGGACGGGGTGTCATCATCGCTCAGGGCGGCCGGTTCGGAGGATGGAGCCTCTACCTTCTCGACGGTGCCGCCCGTTTCGTCTACAACGCGCTCGGCATCCACCGCTTCACCATCTCGGCCGGAAGCGCCGTCGCCCCCGGTACCCACCAGGTGCGGGCGGAGTTCGCCTACGACGGCGGCGGCCTCGCGAAGGGCGGTGACGTCACCATCTACTACGACGGCGCCCCGGTCGGCACCGGCCGAGTCGGGCTGACCCAGCCCATGGTCTTCTCGGCCGACGAGACGACCGACGTCGGCTACGAGTCGGGCACACCCGTGAGCGACGACTACACGCCACAGACCAGCCGGTTCAGGGGCCGCATCAACTGGGTGCAGATCGACCTCGGCGCCGACGACCACGATCACCTGATCGACCCGGACGAGCGGGTGCGGATCGCAATGGCCCGCCAATAGCGACCGCGGCGCGGAGGACGCAGGTCGGATGCCGGTCCTCGACCGCGCGATCTATCCGAAGGTGTCTTCCGCGCGCGCGGCATCCGTCTCGCCAGGCGTGAGCGACCTCGCGGTACACGATTCCGATCAATCGTGCTCGACGATCCCGGCCCGATATGCCAGGACCGCGGCCTCGACCCGATTGCGCACGCCGAGCTTCACGAGGATGGAGCTGACGTAGCCCTTCACCGTGCCCTCCACGAGGTGCAGCTGCGTTCCGATCTCGGCGTTCGAGGCGCCGGCCCCGAGCAACGCCAGCACCTCCCGCTCACGATCGGTCAGGGCCGCGGCCGACTCGCGAGCCTCGGCGCTGCGCACACGGTCGCCCTCGCGGTACGGCGCGATCACGCGGCGCGCGATGTCGGGAGAGAGGTAGGCGCCGCCCTCCGAGACCGCGCGGACCCCCGCGATCAGCTCGCGCGGATCCGCTGCCTTCAGCAGGAACCCCAGTGCGCCACCGCCGAGCGCGCGCTCGATGTAGTCGTCCTCGCCGAAGGTCGTCAGCATCACGATGCGGGTGCCCGGCACGGTCGTCGCGATCTCGGTGGCCGCGCTCAGGCCGTCGAGGACCGGCATCCGGATGTCGAGCACGGCCACATCGGGACGGTGACGCTGGCTGCCGTCGATCGCCTCGCGGCCGTTCGCGGCCTCGAACACGACGTCGATCTCGGGGTCGGACTCGAGTATCGCGCGCACGCCCGCCCGCATCATGGCCTCGTCGTCGGCGATGAGCACGCGGATCATGACGCCTCCAGCAGTGTCTTCTCGACGAGCACACCCTGATCGAAGCACAGGCGGTACGTCGCGTCGGTGAAATGCAGCCAGCCGTCCCGCGCGGCGAAGTACTCGCACTCGGCTCCGTCGGGCATCGGGGGCTCGGCAACGATCGGCACAGGGCCCGGGATGCCCGCAGGCAGCAGCGGGGCGAGCTCAGCCCGCGTCGTGCGCAGTTCGATGCTCTCGTACACCTCGGACGTGATCGCGGTTTGCCCGAACGTGATCGCCTGAACGACCACGAAGCCGACGAGGGCGAGCCCGAGGATCACCGCCGGGACGATCGTCGCCTGCCAGACACGCCGGCGCGCCGTGCGCGCATTGGAACGCAGCGCTGGGTCGGGAGCATTCAGCGGACGCTGCGCGACAGTCTCGGGGCGCATCGGCGCGAGCAGCCTCAGCTCGAAGCCGCCGTCCTGCCGCGAATCCGCGTCGAGGGAGCCGCCGAGCAGCTCGGCGCGACGGCGGAGGCTCGGGATGCCGTGACCACTGCCCTGCGTCGCGGCCTCGGTCGACCCCTTCGAGACGATCGACACCGTCATGCCGCCGGCCTCATCCCGCGCCACGTCGATCACGACCCCCGCGCCGGCAGCGTGTCGCGCGGCATTCGTGAGCCCTTCGCGGACGGTCCGCGCGGCCAACTCGGCGATGAGTGGATCCGCGGCCGAGACGACCCCATGATCGATGCGCGCTTCCACCCTCATGCCGGCATCGCGTGCCCCCGACACGAGCGCATCGATGCCATCGCCGCCGCGGGGATCGATTCGGCTCGGGCCTTCTTCGGGCCTCGTCATCCGCACCACGTCCCGCAGACGGTCGCTCGCCCGCACCGAGGCCTCGCGCAGCGCACGGAACTGCTCGCGCTGCTCGGAACTGAGACCCCGCCCGAGCTCGAGGGCACCCGCCTGCACCGCGATCAAGGCCAGCTCGTGGCCGATCGTGTCGTGGAGGTCATCGGCGATGCGCGCGCGTTCTTCCGCCTGCGCGCGGTCGGCGAGGATCGCGGCATCCGATTCCCGCTGCTCCTCTCGCAGCATCCGGTACCTGCCGAACCACCATGGAGCGACGACGGTGAGCAGTGCGATGAGGACGCTCGCCATCCAATCGCCGAGCGGCGCGGTGCCGGGCATCACGTAAGAGACCGGGAGCGAGACTGCCAGCACGACGGAGAAGGTGACCACGGCCGGGACGAGCCCGACCATGTGGCGCCCGGCCAGGTAGCCCGCGACCGCTGCCGGGATGAGGCTGAGCACCAGCGCGGAGTCGCCCCACCGCGCCAACGGAAGCGCGATCGACGTCGCGAGGAACAGGAGGACGACGCCGAGCGGCGTCGACCACGACCCTCGCCGCAGACGGGCACGGAGCATTCCCCCATCGTAGGAAGACAGGCGCGTGCCGCAGGACTGACGAAAGTAAGGTGCCGTCCCTCCTTCGGTCGGATGTGCCGGTCTCCGACCCGCTCGTAGCGTCGCAGGCATGGACCTCCTCGCGACACTGACGACCCTCGTTACCGACCTCGCGGCATCGCCGTGGGTGTATCTGGTCGTGCTCACGGTGTGCGTGATCGACGGGTTCTTTCCGCCGGTTCCGAGCGAGACCGTCGTGGTCGGAGCCGCCACCGTCTCGGTAGTCACGGGCCAGCCGAACCTGCTGCTGCTCATCGGCACCGCCGCCGCAGGCGCCATCATCGGGGACAACATCGCGTACCAGCTCGGCCGGGTACTGGGCACGGACCGCTTCCGGTGGATGCGGACGACGCGCGCCACCAGCGCGGTCGATTGGGCGCGGCGCGGGCTGGACCGCCGCGGAGCGCTCCTCATCTTCACCGCGCGCTACATCCCGGTGGGCCGTATCGCCGTGAACATGACAGCCGGTGCCACGGGCTACCCGCTTCGCCGGTTCCTGCCGCTGTCGATCGCAGCCGGAGTCACCTGGGCCGCGTATTCGGCGATCTTCGGCATTGTGGCCGGGCAGTGGCTGCACGACCAGCCGCTGCTGGCCATCGTGCTCGCGATCGTGGTAGCCGCGGTCATCGGGACGGTGATGGATGCCGTCATCCGGCGCATGTTCAACCGCGCGTCGGGTGCGGCCAGCGTCGAGCCGGACGTCGAGCCACCACGCACCGGAAGCCCGCATGCCACCGTGGCCGGGCTCCCATCGGAATAGCCTCCACGGCGACACGAACCTGGCGTCAGCCGCGTGCGAAGCTATCCGAAGGTCTCGAGTGCGTGACGAAAGGCGTCCCTCGAGGCCATCGTGGCCTCGGTGATCATCAGCGCATTGTGGCCGACTCGCCTCGTGTGCTCGCCGCGGCAGGGGATCGTGACGATCTTGGTCATCCCTGCTCGCCAGGCCCGCACGACCGCATCGACGTCACGTCGCAACGGACTGTCTTCGAGGGAAGCGCGTCGGGAGGCGATCTTCGCCTCGAAGTTGGCTTGGTCCCAGTCCCGATGGGCGGGGTGGTCCAGCGCGTCGGGTCCGAACTGATCGCGCCATGTGGGACCGACGATTTCCTGAAGCGCGTCGAGTCGTTCGCGAGAACCACTCGCCGTTCGCCTGAGCCGCTCGTGCAGCGCCGGGTCGGATTCTCTGCCCGCGTGCTGCAGTGCCGCGACCCACAGCAATGGCCAGGCGTTCTCCCACTCCTGCAACGTGGGCGCCGCCGGCGGCTGGTCGAGTGGGTCGCGGCGAGGTGTGTCACTGAGCAGCGGAGGCAGGTCGTCACCGTGCGGGTGAAGTGCATAGGCCTCTCTGATCCACAGCAACTCGAGCAACGGTGCCGCCCTGTCTTCGACCGCGATCACCATGTCGTGCGGCCACGGGTTTCCGGGGATCGGGTTGGTGGATCGCATGTTCCTCCGCTCGAAGACTCAACCATCGTGACGGAAAGTGGCTCGACCCGGAAGCGCCCCCAGGCACCCCGCGCGCGGCATCCGTCTCGCCAGGCGTGAGGATGGATCCGTGCCTTCGACATTCACCCTTGTCACCGAATCGTCGTACTCAGTCGAGGCGCTCTTCGACCTATCTCTCGATATCGACGCGCACGTGGCCTCGATGTCGCACTCGAAGGAGCGTGCGGTGGCCGGCGTGACGACCGGACGGATCGGTCTCGGCGAGAGCGTGACCTGGCGAGCCCGTCACTTCGGAATCTGGTTCACCCTTGCCACGAAGATCACGGAGCTGGACCGACCCGCGCGGTTCGTCGATCGGCAGGTCCGCGGCCCCTTCACGACGTTCGACCACGAGCACCTGTTCGAATCGAATGAGACCGGGTGCCGCATGACCGACCGCATCACCGTCGGCTCGCCCGTCTTCGGCTGGCTGGCGGAGCGACTGATCCTCGTCCCGTACCTCCGGCGACTCATCGCCAGGCGAAACAGGCATCTTCTCGGCACCCTGCCCTGACGCCCTGACTCAGCTTCTCTCAGTGCGTCACGGTTGATGTGGTCGTCTCTTTGTCGAACCCCGCCGACAGGTGGATCGGTCCGAGGTCGATCGACACCTCGTAGTGGTGCGTCTCGGTCGTGGTGCTGGTGGAATCAGCAGCGATCTCGGCAGGCCCCTTCTCAGCGGGTGTCGCCTTGGTCTTGGCGATCGAGACCCGCGTGTCGAGGCCCGCCTCTTTGAAGATCTCCTCGACGCTCGCGCCGGCCTCCTTGTGTACGGCGTCGATGAGCCGTTGGGCGCGACCTTCATCGTCTGCGATCGCGCCTGCGAGCCGCTGGAGATCCGATGCGATGCCTTGCAGGTCCGCTCGATTGTGCAATCCGCTGGAGAAGTCCGGCGTAGAGCTGCCGGCGGACCCGGCAACCTCGGGTTCTTGCCCTTCCTCGTTCATGGTCGACCCCGTTCGGCGAGCCATTGGGGGCTCGCGCTTCGCGGTCATCGTAGAACCGGACAGTGTGCCTGTCTACGCCACCAGCCGAGGCCCGAATGCGATGCCACTCTCCGACGTCACCCGCCGATCATCAGCTGAACGTCGGCACCGGGGATGTCAGTCTCGTTCGCGACGCCCCTTTCCCCGTGTGGGGCCCGGGCGGACAATGAGCGTATGGATGCCCCGCTGGGGTCGGGCGAGTTCGTGGAGATGGATGAGTTGGAGCGTCTGCGACGACGCGCCTACGGACCGGACGCCGACATCGCCGGGGACGCGGAGGCCGAGGGGCGCCTCGCGGAGTTGGAGGCCGCCCGACGCCGACAGCTGACGAACGTGGATGCCGCCGCAGAGGTTCCTGCTCAGGTCGGGAAACCGATGGCCGTCGTTGCACCTGCCGATGGGCCGGGCGCGGATTCGACATCGATCCTGCAACCTTTGGACGGGGCGTTCGCCGAGAGTCTGCCCAGCCGAGGGTCGGTCACTGAGCAGGACCACAGGAGGAGGCCGGTCAGCAACGGAACCCCGGCTGCACCGTGGTGGCGTCGCCCACGCTGGTTGGTGATTCTCGGCGCCGCGATCGCTGCCCTCGCCCTGATCGCAGGCTACGTCGCCGGGACGTCGCGGCTCCTTGCTCCGGTGTTGACTCCCCCGGCCGAGTCGTCCACGGTGCAGATGCCGCCCGTACCGGACAGCTTTCCTCAGGGCCTCTACCTGCCCTCACCGCACGAGATCCTCGCACTGAGGTCGGTCGGCGAAGACGCCGATCGGCCGAACGATCGGCACGGCGTTCTCGAGTCGCTGGGTATCAGCCCCGATGAGCTGCGGCGCTACCAGAACTTCGACGGTCTCAACATCTGGGGCGGTGAGTCTCGTTACGGCATGGCATGCCTGTTCGTGGCCGTCCCCGTTCAGGGAATCCGCGAGGGATACAGCGCCGAAGGGTGTTCCCCCGAAGGCTTCGACACCATTGCGGAACTGCCGCAGCAGGGGACCGACAGCGTCATGCGATTCGTCCTGGGGAAAGACCACGTCAGCGTGTACGTCTACGAGAGGACCGCGGATCCGAGGGGGTCGCAAGGCTAGCGCGACGTCGGCACCGGACTCTATCGAGCCCCGCTCAGATCGGCGAGCGGCGCACCCGGTATTGCAGGTGAAGCACCCGGTTGCCCTGAATCACCACCTCGGGATCCTCCAGCAGGTGCTGCGCGTGAACCGGCCCGAAGTAGCGCTTGCCAGACCCGACCACGACGGGTGCGACGTCCATGCGCACCTCGTCGATCAGACCCGCAGCGAGCACCTGCCCACCGACGTCGCCTGCGGCGACCTCGATGATGCGCTCACCCGCGAGCTCCTGCGCCTTGGCCATGGCTGCCTCGACCCCGTCGACGAAGTGAAACGGCGCCTCGGGATCCCAGCCCTCGGGCGGCGGCCGGTGCGTCACGACGACCACGTGGTCGACGCCGCTGGGAGGCGTCCCGTCCCAGCCATCCGTCACGTCGAACACGTGGCGGCCGACGATCGTCACCCCGATCTGGTCCCAATACGGCCGGACGTAGTCGTAGGACGCCTGCGAAACCTTCAACACGCCGCCCTCGTCCAACGGCACGTCCCCGCTGAGCAACCAGTCGAACAGTGGTCCGGGCTGATCATTCTCGTCTGCGATGAATCCGTCCACCGACACCGAGCTGTACAGGACGACTTTGCCCACGACGCGCTCCTCTGCTTGGCTGCCCCAAAAGTAGCGCGTCCGCCGTGGCCGGGCCATCGAGGAGATGCGACGGCCGGTGGGCCTCTTCAGCGCAGGTCGCGGCGCAGCGGAACGGCCACCGCGACGCATGCCGCCGCCGCCGCATAGGCGAGCAGGACGAGCGCACCGATCGTCGGCGACGTCGGCACGGTCGGCGTCGTCGGGAGCTGCTCGGCTATGGCATCGCTGAGGAAGGTGAAGTCGGTGAGAGCCGCCGTCGCGCCTCCGGGGAGATAGGAGTGGATCGCGTTCACGCCGGGGATGATCATGAGCACGTGCTCGAGGAAGTAGAAGTACCCGAGCACGATGCCGACGGCGAGCAGCTGATGGCGTGCGAGCGCGCCGATGGCGACGCCGAGGATCATGTAGACGGCGGCCGCCAGCGAGAGACGTGCGAGCAGCGTGACGAGTCCGCCCATCGGGACCCCGAGCTCGATGCCCTGCAGTGCCGCGCCGCCCAACACAGCTGCCCCGGCGAACAGCGACGCGACGACCCCGTAGGCGATGCCGAGCGCGGCGAACACGACGAGCTTCGCGGCGAGCAGTCGCCCGCGGCGAGGGGCGGCGAGGAAGGTGGTTCCGATGGTGTGATGCCGGTACTCGCTCGTGACGGCGATCGTGCCGATGAGCGCGGGCACGAAGAGCAGCAGGCCGCTCATGCCCACGACGATGCCGACGCCTTCGCCGGTGTCGAGGCCGGGCAGCGGCGGGGTGGCATTCTCGGGGCCGACGAGAGCCAGCAGGCCGGTCAGAGCGCCACCGCTGCCGGCGGCGATGATGAGCGACCACATCGGGAGCCGGGTAGCGAAGAGTTTCGTGAACTCGCCCCGGATCAGTCGATTCATGCGGAGACTCCTTCGGTGAGTGTTGCTCTGGATGCTCCGGGTGCGGCGTGGGATGCGGTCTCGGATGTGAGCCGCAGAAATGCCTCTTCGAGGCTCGTGCCGTGCGCGGTGAACTCGGCGAGCGAGCCCTCCCACGCCACGTGTCCGCGATCGATCAGCACGAGGTCGTCGACGCCGTGCTGGAGTTCCGTGAGGACGTGGCTCGAGAGCAGGACCGTACGACCGCTAGCGGCGAATTCGCGCAGGAAGGTGCGCAGCCAGACGATCCCCGCCGGGTCCAGCCCGTTCGACGGCTCGTCGAGCACGAGTACGTCCGGATCTCCGAGGAGTGCCGTGGCGAGGGACAGCCGCTGTCGCATGCCGGTCGAGAAAGTGCCCACACGGCGGTCGAGATATGCAGAGACGCCGGTGAGCTCGGCCACCCGCTCTGCATTCGCCGGCCCATGTCCGCCCAGCGCGCAATACGTGCGGAGGTGTCCGCGCGCCGTCATCGCGGGGTGGGCGGCGGCGATGTCGAGCACGGCCCCCACCGTGCCGGACGGCTCGTCGAGTTCGCGGTACCAGGCACCGCCGATGAGGGCCGTTCCCGCATCGGGACGCGTGAGGCCCAGAAGCATCCGGAGCGTCGTGGACTTGCCCGCTCCGTTGGGACCGAGGAATCCGGTGACCCGGCCGGGACGCGCGCTGAAGGTGACGTCCCTCACCGCGTCGACGCCGGCGAAGCGCTTGGCCAGTCCAGAGACCTGGACGTCCGTGCCGCGGCCGGTCATGATGCGCTCCCGGCCCGGGAAGTCGACATGAAGAGTCGAGGTGTCGGTCGAATGGCGGTCATCAGGGTGTTCCTCTCACTGACGTACGCTGGATCAGGTCTTGAGAATGTTATCACCGTGAGAATGGTTGGTGTGCCGTGTCGAAGAGCTCGCCCATCGCCGATGTCGTCATGCATCCCGTGCGCCTCCGGATCATCCAGCAACTCGGCACCCGCCAGGTCACGACCGCGGATCTTCGAGCCGCCATGCCGGATATCCCGCAGGCGACGCTGTACCGTCACGTCGCCGCACTCGTCGAGGCCGACATCCTCTCGATCGTGGAGGAGCGGCGGGTGCGTGGCGCGGTCGAGCGGACGTTCACCCTTGGTGGAAGGATGGCTCACGTCGACCATGCAGAGCTCAGGGAGATGGGTGAACAGGAGTTGCGCCAGTCCTTCCTGACGTTCATCGCCCACCTCGGCGAGACGTTCGATCGCGCGAGCGCTTCGGATGCCGATGGCGACTTCCGCGACTTCCTCGGCTTCGGAGAGGTGCAGCTGCACGTCACGACCGCCGACCTCAGCGAGATCCAGGCACGTCTCGGCGAGCTGCTCGCGCCGTACCTGGCCGCCACGGGCCCCGAACGCCGCACCGTGACCTTCGCCACAGCTCTGATACCGGAACCGCCTCGCCAGGCGTGACGGTCGCCACGGCTCGGGACCGGGCGAGGGCTGTGTACTACGCGTCAGTCGCCGGAACTGCCGGGGAGGACGTCTCGGTCCACCCTGACCGACACGGAGTCCAAGCGGGGGTCGGCGCGGAGTCGTCGAAAGATCGACGGTTCCGCCGCCACGATGAGTGAATCCGGGTAGAGCCGGCTGCCCCACGCCAACCGCTTGTCCGCATCCCACGCGAACTCGGGAATGCGACGTCCCGATTCCACGTCAGCCGGAACGAGATCGGCTTCGAAGTACTCCTCCCCGAACACGCGGATCGGTGAATCGGTCACCGGCACCTCGCCGTAGCCGACCCAGCGAAGACATCGAAGCGACAGATCGCCGATGGCGTCGCGCAGCGCTTCCGCGGTCGATCCATCCAGTTCGCCCATGCATGAGACGAGGTCGCGGACAGCCGGACGTTCCTCCGCGATCCGACGGGTCGCTTCGAACCAGTTCAGGGATGCCGAGTGCTCCTCGACGTCGACGAACCGAGACCAGCGGACTGCGGTCCCGTCTCTGTCGATGAACGGGAGATAGACACGCGGCATCGGCAGGTCGCGGTGGGACGCAGGGACGAAGTCGCGAGCGACAGTGCGCCATCCCGATTCGTCAAGCTGAGCCGTCCGGTCGACCATGCCCCTCACCGTATCGGGGCTGCGGGCACGAACCCGGATAATGGACGCATGTCTTCCCCTGTCGAACGCCGTTCCAACCCGACCGCCTGGGCCGCTTTCTGGTTCGCGCTGGCCGGCCTCGTGCTCATGCCCATCCCCCTGTTCATCGGCCTGATACTTGGCGGTGGCCTTTCGATCGTCGCCGCAGTCCTCGCCGTGATCGCACTCCTCAAGGGACTCGCGCGCAACGGCAAGGGCATCGCACCCGTCGTGTTCGCCGCGATCTTCATCGCACTCACGTGGGGCGGCATCTCGATCGGCGGCGGCACCGTCTGGTAGGTCGGCCGACCGCCGGATAGCATGGCGCCAATCGGCGTCCGGGTCAGCCGACTGCCGCGCTGGCTTAAGCGTGGCATCCAGGCTTCACCGTGTCTGGCGATCGTGTAGCGCGACGCACCCGATCGTCAGGTGGCCGACTGGGTGCGGATGAGCTCCGTGATGTCGATCGGCTCCGTGGGAGGCAGTTGGAGGTCGGCGGGCCCGATGACCGCCGGGACGGGGATCGTGGGAGCAGAAGCGTTCATGATGATCCTTGGGCGAGGGTGACGAGATGCGGGAACACCCTCCACCGTGCACCGAGCGATGAAGCCGGACAGGGTCGAAAGTCCTGCCGCCGCGTCATTCACCGATACCTAAACCGGCGCCTTTGGTACGGCCGTTTCGGCCACGTTGGCGAGTAGTTGGAGGCGTTCCTGGGTGGCAGATCCGGGTTCGGCGGAGAAGACGATCATCTGGAGTCCGCGGTCGGACGCGAGATCCATAGCCTGAAAGGTGAGGTCGAGGTCGCCGACCACGGGATGGTGGACGAGTTTGAGGCCGGCCCGGTGTTCGCGGACGTCGTGGGCTCCCCAGAGCTTTCGGAACAGATCGCTGCGGGTGGAGAGCTCGCCGACAAGGTCGGTCAGCTGACGGTCGTACGGCGAGCGGCCGGCTTCGGCGCGAAGGACGGCCACGATCTGGCGGGTCTGCGCTTCCCATTCCCGGTAGAAGGTCTGGGCTCGCGGCTCGAGGAAGATGAATCGGGCGGCATTCGCTGGCGGCCGGGCGCCGTCGAGCATCTCGGAGAAGAGAACTGCCCCGAGACGGTTGGTGGCGACCGCGTCAAGACGGCCGTTCTGTATGTAGACCGGCACCGTCGACATCGCGTCGATGGTCTGTCTCATGCCCGAAGTGAGCTGCGTCCTGCGTGGGGTCCGTGCTCGTTGCTGCGGGTGAGCGCCGGCATTGGCGGTGCGGACCAGGTCGTACAGATGGGCGTGTTCAGCTTCATCCAGTTGCAGGGCGCGGCTGACACCGTCGATGACTGCCTCGGAGACGCCTGTCGCGTTGCCCCGTTCGAGGCGTTTGTAGTACTCCGCGCTCATCCCCGCCACTAGCGCAACTTCCTCCCGGCGCAGCCCCGGGACCCGGCGGCGACCGCCGAAGTCCGGGAGCCCCACCTGCGACGGCGTGAGCTTCGCGCGCCGCGTGGTGAGGAACTCGCTGATCGCGTCCGAGGTGTCCATGCCATCGAAACTACGCCGACGTGGAGGCGCGTCGGGGGTCCCTGTCGGGGCACCTATAGGTAGGGCCACGCTCATCGCGGCGAAGAGGCGTTGACTCGAACCATCAGCCGCGGAACGAGCGGTGAAACTGGAACGGAGAACACCTTTGAAGAACGCACACCTCGGGAGCCTCGAGGTCTCCCGCATCGGCCTGGGTGCAATGACCATGGCCGGTACGTACACGACCGGAGGCGGTCTCGACAACGACGAGTCCATCCGCACCATCCACCGTGCCCTCGACCTCGGTGTCACCCACATCGACACCGCCGAGATCTACGGCCCGTACCTCAGCGAGGAGATCGTCGGCCAAGCCATCCGCGGCCGCCGCGATCGGGTGAAGATCGCCACCAAGTTCGGACTCGTCTCCCACTCCGGCGGCGGGCCGGGCGTTATCGACAGCGCACCTGCGAACGTGAAAGCCGCCGTAGAGGGCAGCCTGCGCCGTCTCGGTACCGACCACATCGACCTGTACTACCAGCACCGCGTCGATCCGAACACGCCGATCGAGGAGACCGCGGGCGCGGTCGCCGACCTGATCGCCGAAGGCAAAGTGCTCCACTTCGGTCTCTCCGAAGCATCCGTACAGACCATTCGCCGGGCGCACGCCGTGCAGCCGGTTTCGGCCCTGCAGACCGAGTACTCGTTGTGGACACGCGACGTGGAAGCGGAGATCCTGCCCGTGCTCCGCGAGCTCGGCATCGGCTTCGTCCCCTACTCACCCCTCGGTCACGGCCTCCTCACCGGGCAGATCCGTTCCGCGGCCGACATCCCCGAAGATGACTGGCGCAAGACCAACCCGCGGTTCGTGGGCGAGAACTTCACCCGCAACCTCCGCCTCGTGGATGAGGTCCGTGCGATCGGTGCCGAGATCGGCGCAACCCCCGCGCAGACGGCGCTGGCGTGGATCCTCACCCGCGGCGACGACATCGCCCCGATCCCGGGCACCCGCCGAGTGGCGCGAGTGGAGGAGAACACCGCCGCCGACGCGGTCGAACTCACCGCAGACCAGGCCGACCGCCTGACCGCGCTCGAACCAGCGGCGGGCGAACGACACGACGAAGCCAACATGGTCTCCATCGACCGGTGACGTCGGCTTCGGTAGCGTGGTCCTGACGCGCCACACCGCCGCATCGTCCTCCATGACACGGGCACGCTCGATGATGAGCGGGGTTGGGATCCGCCGGTGCGAGGTTCTTCGAGCTTTCGTCTTGACCTTGACCTTGGGTCAGGGTTCACACTCGCGACTGCGACGCCGGAACGGGCTCGCGGAACGAAGGATTCGAAGGAGCACAGACATGACCCTCCCCACCCAGCAGCACGCCACCGCCGCGGCTCAGGACCGCCCCGAGCTTCAAGCGATCCTCGACGACATCGTCGACTCGGGCATCACCGGCATTACCCTGCGGGTCCGCGACGAGCACGGCGAGTGGACCGGTGCGGCCGGCCGCAGCGAGATCGACGGCGACGCGAAGCCGCCGATCGACGGGCATGTCCGCATCGGCAGCAACACCAAGACGTTCACCGCCGCCCTCACGCTGCGGCTCGTCGCCGAGGGCCGGATCGCACTCGACACGCCGGCGTCCGAGTACCTTCCCGAGTTCGACCTGGACCCCCGCATCACGGTCCGAATGCTGCTGCAGCACACCAGCGGCGTCTTCAACTTCACCGGTGAGTACTACCCCGACGGCACCGTGGTCTCCGGCATCCCAGCGACCCCCGCCGGCAGGGAATGGGTCGACAACCGTTTCGTCACGTATGCCCCGGAGGACCTCGTCCGTCTTGCGCTGTCGAAGCCCGCTCGCTTCGAGCCGGGCATGGATTGGAGCTACTCCAACACCAACTACGTGATCGTGCGACTGATCGTCGAACGCGTCACCGGACGCTCAGTGGCCGAAGAGATGGACCGCCTGATCTTCCAGCCGCTGGGGCTCTCGGGCACAGCGCAGCCGAGCGCCGAGACCGACATCGCCGAGCCCCACGCCCACGCGTACTACCGATACGAGGAGGACGGCGAGGCGCACACGACCGACGTCACCGAGCACAACCCGTCCTGGATCTCCAGCGGCGGCGACATGATCTCCACGTCGCAGGACCTGCAGACGTTCATCTCGTCGATCGCGAGCGGGACGCTGCTTCCCGCTGAACTCCACGCCGAGATGTGTGCGACACGCGAGACGCCGATTCCTGGCATGGGCTACGGCCTGGGTGTGTTCGTCCAGGACCTCGGCGCGCACGGAAGGGTGATCACTCACAACGGCGGTGCGGCCGGGTTTGCGGCGCTGATGTACGCGACTCCCGACGGTCGCCGGACGATGACCGCGACCCTGAACTACGTCGACGACGCGGCGATGTCGCTGGCTATCCCCTTCCAGCAGGGTTCCCAGCGGCTGGTGGATGCCGTCTTCCGTACCGGCCCGGTCGCGACGCCGGCCGCATAGACAGATGACGCGTTCGACTGTTCCGGCGGCGTGGATCACGCCGCCGGAAGGTCGTACACAGGAGGCTGGACGGATGAGCAGCGGAGTCACGATCGGCCAGGCGGCCGCGTTCGTCGGCGTGACTGTGAAGACAGTGCGGCACTACCACAAGCTCGGCCTCATCGCCGAGCCGGAGCGCGACGTCTCGGGGTACCGGCGCTACAGCGCGGACGACCTGCTGCGCCTGGTGCATGTGCGCACGCTGGCGGGAGCCGGCGTGCCCTTGGCCGAGATCGCTCCGCTGCTCGCCGCCGATGGCGAGGAGTTCGCCGCGAAGATAGGCGACGTTGAGAGAAAGCTCGCGCACCAGATCGAGGAACTCATCGCGCGCCGGGACACCCTGCGCCAGTTGACCGATGGCGACCGCGCGCTCCTTCCCGAGCGCGCAGTGGCACTGCTCGAGCGGATGCCGGACCTCGACTTCAGCCCGCAGGAGATCGAGTCCTCCCGTGAAGGTCTGATCCTCGCGAAGGCGCTCGTGCCCGACCGCTTCGATGATCACCTCGCCGCCGTCGAGCACGCCCTGCAGGACCCTGAGTTCATCGCCCTGAGCAGACTCAGCGCGGACTCCGCGAACTGGGGTGCGGATGACCCCCGCATCCCCGAACTGGCCGCCGCCATGGCGGACCACTATCTCGCCCATCCCGAGCACCTGCGCATCATCACCGGGATGCAAGCGCGGACCGACACCGCCGCGCGCTACCGAATGGTGCGCGACTTCGGCTCCGACGAGGGAACCGCCGCGGAGCGGCTCGTCGCGCGCGTCGAGGCCCGGCTCCGCGAAGCCGGCATCCGCATCCCGAGGCCCGAGGCGGGCTGACACCGGTCGAAATCGCGCGAGCGGCGCCGACCCGGATCGTGGTCAGGGTCGGCGAGGAGTCGGTGAGGGGCGAGCAGAAGGTTGATGTGCCGGCGGGTCTCTGCGACGGTGCTTGCATGACGGATCTCACATCCTCCGCTCCCCCGACCGAGACCGGCTACGTCGAGCTCGGTCAGCTTCGCATGTACTACGAGGTCTATGGCGATGCCGCCGACCGCACACCACTGGTGCTGCTGCACGGCGGTTTGTTCGACATCGAGCAGCAGTTCGGCGCGCTCGTCCCGGACCTCGCCGCGGGACGGAGAGTTGTCGCGGTGGACTTCCAGGGGCACGGTCGTACGAACGACATCGACCGACCGTTCTCTGCTGCGGCGTTCGCCGATGATGTACTGGGCGTGCTCGACCACCTCGGCATAGGGAGCGCTGACATCTTCGGTTTCAGCGTCGGCGGCGCCGTCGCACTCGACCTCGCCATTGACCACCCGGAACGGGTCAGGCGGGTCATCGTCTCGTCGACGTCGTTCGCCGCATCGGGGATGCGCGGGTCCGAGAACGCGGAGGCGGTCGGCGCGATGAACGTCGACATGATCGCCGGCACGCCGATGGAAGCCGCTTATCTCGCGAAGTCGCCGCACCCCGACCTGCAACATCTCCAAGTGCTTCTCGACAAGCTCGGTGCGACCTACGAAGGCGGGTTCCCTGATCGCACGGATGCCGAGATCCGCGCGATCGCGGCGCCGACGCTCATCACCGTGGGCGACGCCGACATGGTCTCTCTCGAGCATGCGGTTGAGTTTCTGCGCCTCCGCGGCGGCGACGTGAATGGCGATTTCGTCGGTGTCCCGGCATCCCAGCTCGCGGTCTTTCCGGGCACGACCCATTTCTTCGGGCTGGCGCGAACCGACCTGGTTCGTGGCGTGGTCGTCGGATTCCTGGACGACGCCTCGGCTTAGGAGTCAGGTCATCCCCAGTCAACCAAGCGAGATGACGGACTGCGTAGGCGGTATCAAGATTCGCCCAGATGCATCTTCCTTGTGAGGGGTGTACTCGAGCCGAGGGCTTTCTCAACGCGAACGGGAGTGGAACCATGACTAGCGGAGAACGGATCCGCAGCCGGGAGCCAGTCCATGGGCATCGCGTCGGCTTTGCATACAGACGGTCTGGTCGCCTCGAATGTCCGTAGTTGGGAGGAGCGATCATCGTGGATCCGATAACCATCGCAGCATTGCTTGGACTCGGTGGTAAGGCGCTGGAGGTCGGCGTCGGTGCCTGGAAGGCCTGGCTGGAAAATGGGCGCGGCGGCGTCGCGGTTTCGGCAGATGGTTCGCAGTACGCACTGCCGTACGACGGGCGTCAGCTGACATACGTGCCGGGCGACGGACGTCGCGCGGCAATGCGGGGGCAGGTGCCGTTCGAGGTGAACCTCGTTGCCGGGGATCTATGGGCACATACGTACCTCAGCGCAGACCACCCGGCGCTCGTAGTTCTAGAGAATCGGAGCGCGCAATCACAGAATGATTCGATCGTCGCCATCGGCAAACTCGGCGAGGGCTTCGATGGCACGCTGCCGCCCGGGCACTATATGCTCGGCGTCTACGTGTTCTTGAACGCGAATCCTGAAACGTGGGACGACGTGGATGCCGGTGGCTTCCTCGAATTCTCGGTGAGCGGCCGGGAGAAGGCGCTTTCGCTCGAGGTTCCCGTCGGGGCGATCTCGGAGTCCGCGCCCATCCGCGGCGGCCATGAGACGATCGATTTTGAATCCGGCGTCCTCGAGGCTGGAACGCACCACGCCTACTCGATCTCATTGGTCGCGGCGGTCACCTACAGCATCTTCGTGCATTCCGCCGACTCATCGGCCGACTTCGACCTCGCTGTTTACGACGAGAACGGGGTCCTCGTCGGTCTGGACGATCATCCTGCGAGTGATGCTCTATGCCAGGTGACGCCGCGGTGGACGGGGCCCTTCATTCTGGCTGTCATGTGCCATCAGGGCAGTAGCGAGTACGAACTGCTCGTACTCGCCTAGGCTTCGCGGGCAGAATTGACTCGACCGATTGGATAGCCGGCGCGGAGGTCGCAGGCGCCGGCATTCCGGACGTCCGGCGTACGCTGTCAATGCGGCCGACGGAAGGATTTCCCGTGTCCCCCTACGACGAGCACGCCGCTCCGCATCACGTCCCTGCTCCTGGCGAGTCGAGCATCCCGGAACTCGAGGTCGACGAGACCGTCGCCCCGCGGCCAGAGGAGGAACTCGCAGACCTCATGCGTGCGCAACCTGACGTCGAAGACCACTCCCGCCCGGAATGACCGACTTCTCGGCCAAGCGACGATCGCCGGTCCCGTTCAGAGCGTTGCAGCGGCAGGCGGTATCCGCTGTCGCCCGCTTCCAGTAGCACCCCTGGGTGACCGCCCGACCAGCCCGGATCTGATCGCGCGCACTGGCTACCGGCGGCGAGCTGGTGCTGTGGGGATTCCGATCTCATCGAGCCAGTCGGAGAGGAGTGCCGCCACGAGACCGGGGCGCTCGTGGGGAAGTGCATGTCCGGCGTCGCCCGCGGTGACAACGGTGGCACGCGGGTACCGATCACCGAGGCGCTGTTGCCGTTCCCAGCCGACCCAGTGATCGTGACGACCCGAGATCACCAGCACCGGAGCGTCGACGGCCACCGTGTCGGGATCCGCGGTGTGTGGTCCCGCGGTGATCGCGCTCTCCAGCGTCTGCTCGTCGACCTCCCCGACGACCGGGACCACCGCGCGACGGAATCGCTCGAGGGTCTCAACCGTTCGAACGACGAAGTAACCCTCGTACTCGGCGCGCTGATCGGGATCGAGTGCGGTGGACACGTGATCGTCGCGAACCACTGCCGGCGCAGGGATGCGCTGTTCCCCGGCAAGGGCCGGGCAGATCAGTGCGATCCCGGCGATCCGGTCAGGATGCCGGGCTGCAATCGCGCGCGCGAAGTGTCCGCCGAACGAGTGCCCGAGTACCAGGAATCTGCCGGTCGGTGCCTCCTTGTCAAGGAGGAGGTCGACGAGGTCCAGCACGTCATCGGGTTGCCGAATTCCCGATGAGGGGCGCGAGTCGCCGTGGCCGGGCAAGTCGATGTACAGCCGACGCACCGGCCGCGCATCGATCATCGGATCGAGAAAGTCGCGCACCTCCCCCCTTGCGGAGTACGCGCCGTGCAGAGCGAGGAGCGGGATGCCGGCGCCGACGGCGTCGTAAGCCAGCAAAGCCGCATCGCTCAGCCCAACAGTCGTCGTCATGTCCCCATGATCGTTCAGGCGACGCAGCCGACCCAAGCCTCTAGTCCGGGCGAATTCGACGCTCCGGGCGCAGGAGGCCACGAGAGAGTCTCCGTCAGGAGCCTTGACCCTGACGCAGCGTCAACGCGGCACGCTGGACCACATGTTGCAGCACGGGCCGGAGACACCATGATCGACACGAGCTCGACCCCGACCTGGAAGGGCATGGTGCCCGTCGACGACACGGCTCTCGCTGTCGCCGACTTGGGTGGCTCGGGGACGCCGGTGATCTACCTCAATGGGCAGTTCGCGACGCAGGGCTACTGGCGGCGGGTCATCGCCGAGCTCGGGCCGCGCTGGCGGCACATCACCTACGACGAGCGGGCTCGGGGGCGCACGTCGGGACGTTCGGTGGATTACTCGTTCGAGGCCGCCGTCCGCGATGTCGATGCCGTGCTCGACGCGCGAGGTGTCGGCCGAGCGCTGGTGGTCGGCTGGTCGTACGGCGCGTTCGTCGCCGCACATTGGGCGAGCCGCAATCCTGACCGGACGATCGGCGCGGTACTGGTCGATGGGGCGCAGCCGCACGACTGGCTCACGGACGACATGGAGCGAGGCATCCGAACGGCCTTCCGTCGCCTGCGATGGCTGATGGTGCCGCTGCGCGTGACGGGGCTCACGCCGCGGATGACCGCTCTGGAGATGGCCGAATGCAACATCGAGGTCGGCAGGCTCGCGCGTGAACGGGAGCTCGGTCCGGTGATGGACAGGATCACCGTCCCGACCCGGTATGTCCTCGCGTCCGGAACGTCGTTCGGTAGTAAGGGGGATGGGCAGGAGAAGATCCGGGCCAGCGTGCCCGCGGTGGCCGAACGCAACTCGCACATCAAGATTCACGCCAAGGTCGCGAGCAATCACGCCGCGATCCTCCGCAAGGACTTCCGTGCGATCGCCGAGGCGGTCCGCGGCGTCGCCGGTTGAGGCAGTCTGGAGCCCATGCTCACGATCAGCCAACTGGCCTCCTACGCCGGGGTGACAGTGCGGACAGTTCGGCACTATCACCAGATCGGCCTGCTCGCCGAGCCCGAGCGCGACCACTCCGGCTACCGCAGCTACGACACCGCCGCCGTGGTGCGGCTGATCCGGATCCGCGTGCTTGCCGATGCCGGCGTCCCCCTCGCGCGCGTGCAGGAACTGCTCGTCGCCGCCCCCGACGAATTCGCCCAGGCCGTCGGAGAGATCGACAAGGCGTTGAGCGCCGACATCCGTCGCCTGCAGAGCAACCGCAAGCGGATCGCCAAGCTCGCCGCCGGCGATCACCTGGCCCTTCCCCAGATCGTCTTGGACTACCTGGACCGGCTGCGCGGGCTCGGCGTCGGCGAGGCCTACATCGAGCTCGAGCGCGACGCCTGGATCATGCTCGCCGCGCAGGATCCGCTCGGCATCGACGCCGTGATCGCCGAGAAGAACCGCCAACTTGACGACGACCCGGACATGACACGCCTCTATCGCCTCCTCGGCTCCGCGCCGCAATGGCCGCCGGACGATCCCCGAGTCGTCGAACTCGCCGACCTCGTCGAGCACCTCCGCATCCGCGCAATCCAGAGCGGTGAGGTGGAGATCGGCGGCGCTGATCAGACGGACCCTCTTCTGGCCCTACTGGACGCGGCCATGACCGAGTCGGCACCGGTCGCTCGACAGCTGCTGGCGATCCTCGAGCAACGCGGGTGGCGTGGCTGGAATCGACTCGAACGGATCCCCGAAGGGCGCATCCCCCGCGATCGCTGATGCCGAATCGCATGTCAAGTGAACTTGACACGCCGACTTCCAATCACCTACTTTGTCAAGTGAACTTGACACGCCGCGCGGCGGCGCGCAACAGAAGGGACGACCGTGAAGGCAGACACTCCTACCGGCGGATACCGGCAAGAGATCAGGGCTACCGCCAACCTCTTCGGGTGGGGACTCGCTTGGATCGCGACGCTGGCCCTGGCCAGATTCGGCCCCGAGTTGCTGTGGGGACCCACCCAGCAGGTGGCGAGCTGGGCCGCCGTCATCCTCAATCTCGCCGCCGGCATCGGATGGATCGTCGCTTTCACGCGCTTCCTCCGAGCTGTCGACGAACTGCAGCGACAGATCATCCTGGGTGCCCTCGCGATCACACTCGGCGCTGGGTGGGTTGCCGGCCTCGGCTACGTGGTTGCCGATGCCGCAGGTCTCCTCAGCTTCGATGTCGACATCGCCGCCTTCTCCGTGTTCCTCGGCATCGTCTTCCTGATTACCTTCCTCGTCGGAAGGATCCGCTATCGATGAAGAATCGCATCTCGGACCTTCGCGCCGAGCGCTCCTGGACGCAGGCCGACCTGGCCGCACAGGCGAGCGTCTCGCGACAGACCATCAACGCGATCGAGACGGGCAAGTTCGACCCGAGCCTTCCCCTCGCGTTCCGCATCGCCAAGCTGTTCGACCTCCGGATCGAGGACATCTTCACGGACGATCAGGCCTAGGTGACCGCGGCGACCACTGAAGGTTGAGACCCGTGAAGCGAAAACGTCACGCAGCTGGTGGGGCAGGGCTCATCGCGATCGGCTCGGCCCGGTTGCTCGCGCGTCATATCGCCGTTTGGCGGTCTCTTGGGGAGTGAGGGCTCCATCCAGTGGGTGGCGTTGGCTGCCGTCTGGCTCTTCCTGCTGGACGGGGCCGCACTGCTAGCTCGCGGCAGCTTCGCCGTCCCGGCATGCCAGGACCAGAGCAGCCCCACGGATTCGTCCGCTTGACGGTCGGTGTCCGCGCCGAGTGGCGGGCGTCGATTATCTTGATCGCATGGCATGCGGGCGCGACGAGGCGGGTGGGTCGTTCTTCGGTGCCTGGGCAGCGGCTATCGCGATTCTCGCGTTTGGACTAGGCATGTGGTGGATCGCTACATTCCTGTACTCATCCGTGGGTGGTGACCTATTCGCCCCGGTCGAAGACGGCCGGTGGGTGGGAGCGCCGATGATGGTGCTTCTCGCGCTCTTCACGTTCGTCGGGCTCGCCGCGGTGGGCGTTGCCATCTTCCTGATTTGGCTGTTGGTGTCGACTGCGTGGGAAGCCAGACGCCCGCGCTAGTGAGGCGTGTCGGTGACGCCGTTCCGTCCTTCGAGTCGGCTCTCCGGTCTCCTTGTCGGCAATGCGCTCCAGCTCGGCCGCCACCGCTGCTCGCCGGAACGGAGCGCACGGACGCCGGCCCTTGTGCGGGCGCAGGCCCGCGTGACTCGGAAGTCAGGCTGGGATCAGGCGCTCGACGCGTGCGAGGTCGGCGTCATGCTCGTCGTGCTCGAGCTCGATGTCGTAGTCGTTCTGGATGTTGAGCCAGAAGCGCTCCGAGAGGCCGAACGCGCGAGAAAGCCGTAGGGCGGTGTCGGTGGTGATCCGCCGCTTGCCGCGGATGATCTCGCTGAGCCTGGTCTGCGGCAGGCCGGTCGCCTGCGCAAGGCGGTAGGCCGTGATCCCCAGCGGCTCGAGGAACTCGGTCTGGAGAATCTCACCCGGGGTGATCGGGTTGTGTGCCTTCGTCATCGGTGGTCCCTCCTCAGTGGTAGTCGACGATCTGGACGTCGGTTGGACCGGCGGATGTCCAGACGAAGCAGATGCGGTACTGGTCGTTGATGCGAATCGAGTGCTGTCCGTCGCGGTCGCCGGCCAGCTTCTCGAGCCGGTTGCCCGGCGGGATCCGCAGGTCGTTGATCGTCTCGGCTGCGTTGAGCAGGCGAAGCTTCTTCTGTGCGGCGCGTTGCAGTTCCGGCCCGAATTGCCGGACATGCTCGCGCGCCCAGACCTTGCGCGTCGGCTCGTCCGCGAAAGACTGGATCACCCCGCCATGCTAACGCTAGTCGATAGTATTGGCAAACGTGAGCAGATGAACGAGTGCGCGATCGCCGCTCCCTCAGCGCGCCGATCGTGAAGCCTCAGCCGTGAAGGTCGGTTCGTGTGTGGGCCTCGTGCGCGGTGTTAGCCTCTGACTGGATCGGGCGACGTCGTCTCGGATCGTGAGGTGCCTATGGCTCGGTGGACCATGAGTCGCCTCGTCCGCAGCAGTGCGCGGTCACCTGCTGGGCGATTCGCGTTGCGAGTCACCCGCGATCTTGCCGACCTGGGCCTTATCGATCGCGGCATGACCCTCGCGGCGCATACATTCACGTCGGTCCTGCCGATCTTGATCGTCGTGGGCGCGTTGCAGTCCAGGCTCGACAGCCGGACGGCCGCGATCTTCGCGGAGCACATGGGATTCGATGCGGCCACGGCCGAGACGCTGGAGAAGTCACTGCCGGGAGGCGCTCAGGAGCTTCGCGCGACAGGTGTCATCGGCGTGGTCCTCCTCGTCATCGCCGCGACCTCATTCGCGCGGGCTCTGGAACGGAGCCTTCGCAGGATCTGGCGTGCGCCCGCTGTCAGCCTGAAGTTCGCCTGGCGGTGGCTCGCGGCGATCGCAGCGGTCGTGGTCGGAATCGCGGTGGTCGTCGCGACGCGCATCATCATTAGCGATGATGGACCGCTGCGCGTGATCGAGTTCATCGCCGAGGTCGTGCTGTGGGGCGTGCTGTGGTGGGTCGCTTCGTGGATCGTCGTCAATCGCCGGGTCAGCCTTCGACAGCTGCTGCCGGGCTCCGTTCTCGCGGGGATCGGATTCGCCGTGGCCGGAAGGTTCGGCAGAGTCTTCCTGCCACCGCTGCTCGCAGACTCGGCACAGCGATTCGGCGTCTTGGGCATGGCGTTCACCTATATCGGATGGCTGCTCGTGCTGGCTTGCATTCTTCTCATCGCGGCGACGGTCGGTCGAGTCGTGTATCTCACCTACTCGGGGCGAGCATGGCGTCACTCCGCTTCGAGGTTCCGAGTCGATGTGCGAGCAGCTCGGTTGTAGGAGCTGGACCCGATGCGCTCCGCTGAAGCACCCCACCACGGATCCGGCGCAGCTTCAGAGAACCGCCGACCGTAGGACACTCCGCCGGCGCGCATTTTGGCGTTGCGCTACCTGCTGGCCGAGAGACGTCGGTTGTGGATCCGGATGCCGATGAGACCCGGCGCGAGTGCGATTGCTGCGACGGCGACCGACCAGAATCCGATCGTCGGAACGAGGAAACTCGCGGAGAGTGCGACAAGATTCCGACCACTGTCTACGCGGTGAGCGCAACCGAGTCCTCGAAGCGGACGATGTTCGTCGGCCGCGCCGTCGGCGTACGCCAGGCCTCCCGCCGACGGGTCCTTGAACGGGCTGCGGCAACAACTTGAGAGAATTTCCCGTCCCGATGTAGAGATGGGCGGTTCGGTTCCGTCTCCTATCCGAAGCGGCCAGAATGGGCCGCACCGAACGGAAGGTCGTCATGGCCAAGTACCTGATGCTGAAGCACTACCGGGGCGGGCGTCCCTCGACGAACGCGGTTCCGATGGACCAGCTCACGGCGGAAGAGTGGACGGCGCACGTGCAGTACATGCAGGACATGGAGCGGCGCCTCATCGACTCCGGCGAGCTGATCTCGTCGGAGGCGCTCTCGATGGGCGGCGCGTGGGTGCGCTTCGACGGCGAGGGGCGTCCGCCGGTCGTCGATGGTCCGTTCGCCGAGACGAAGGACCTCATCGCCGGCTGGATGCTCATCGAGGTCGACTCGTACGAGCGCGCGCTGGAGCTCGCGTCCGAGCTCTCGGCTGCGCCGTGGGCCGGCGGCGCGGCTCTTGGCGAGTGGCTCGAACTGCGTGAGGTGATGAGCGCGGTGCCCGCCGACGTCGGATGACGCCGGTGGATGCCACGGCACTGCGCCGAGCGATCCCTGAGGTCGTCGGCATCCTCGTCCGGCGCGGCGCGGACTTCGCGTCGGCCGAGGATGCCGTGCAGACCGCCCTCGTGCGCGCCCTCGAGCGACCAGTGCTCGAGGGCGTGCGCGACATCCGTGCGTGGCTCGTCACGGTCGCCTGGCGTGCGTTCCTCGATCAGGTGCGCAGCGATACGGCCCGCGCCGCGCGGGAGGAGCGGCTCGCACAGGAGCGCGAACCCGGCCCGGTACCGCAGCATGACGACACCCTCGGGCTCTACTTCCTTTGCACGCATCAGGTCCTCACCTCCACGTCGGCGATCGCACTCACGCTGCGTGCGGTCGCGGGCCTGACCACGCGGCAGATCGCGGAGGCCTTCCTCGTGCCGGAGGCGACGATGGCGCAGCGCATCAGTCGCGCGAAACAGCGGCTCGCCGGCATCCCGCTCGATCAGCCGGGTGATCTGTCCCGTGTGCTGCGCGTGCTCTATCTGCTGTTCAACGAGGGTTACTCGGGCGAGATCGACATCGCGGCCGAGGCGATCCGCGTGACGCGGCAGCTCGCCGCGCTCAACGACGAGCCCGAGGTCTCAGGGCTCCTCGCGCTCATGCTGCTGCACCATGCGAGGCGGCCGGCCCGGGTGGTGGGTGGGCGGCTCGTGCCGCTCGCCCAGCAGGATCGCTCGCTGTGGGACGTGGATGCGATCACCGAGGGCGTCGCGATCCTGCAGTCGGCGCTCGCACGGGACCGGCTGGGACAGTACCAGGCGCAAGCTGCGATCGCGGCGCTGCACGCGGATGCGCCGACGGCGGCCGAGACCGACTGGGTGCAGATCGTGGAATGGTACGACGAGCTTCTCGCCTTCGGGGAGTCGCCCGTCATAAGACTCGGCCGGGCGGTCGCTGTCGGCGAGGCCGACGGGCCGCGCGCGGGCCTCGCGGCCCTCGACCTCGTCGCCGATGATGTGCCGCGATACCACGCCGCCCTCGCCTACCTTCGTGAACGGGCCGGAGAGGTGGATGCCGCTGCCGACGAGTACGCGGAGGCCGCGCGCCGCGCGACCAGCACTCTCGAACAACAGCACCTTCTGCGTCAGGCGGAGCGCCTCGGCGCGAATCAGGATCCTTGCTGAGCATGAGGATCCCTCAGTCGCACGTGGCCGGAGAGCGCCGATTCCAGCTCGGGCACGATGTAGCAGCCAAGCGCTTCCCTCGGTTTCCGAAACATCCAGATCAGGCGCCTCCCAGGTCGTGCGTACGTATCACTGCGGGCCCGCGGGATGCGCGAGATCGTAGGCGCGGGAGACCTTCGCCGGGACGACCATGCGCCAGGCATCAACGACGAGCTCACGGGCCTCGGCAGGCTCCAGCGCGGCAAGCTCGGCGTGGACCCAGTTGAAGCGCAGGTCTGAGTCCGAGGGCATCTGGAACTTGCGCGGATTCCCCCCGACGAGCGCTGCCCGCTCCTCCCTCGGGAAGGCGAACCCCATCACGCTCTCGTCGAGAGAGAACGCGACATAGACCATCTGACCGACGCGGAACTTCAATCTCCCGCGCACGTAGGCATGGTAGGAGCGCTCCAACTCTGCGCCCAGCGCCCGAACGTCGTCGATGACCGCCATGTCCACAGCCTCTCAGGCGTGTCTGACTCGGAGCTATCCCCTCTCCGCAGGCAGAGCATCGTGCGGTCAAGCTTCACGCCCGCCGCTCCTTACGTCTTCAGGTAACCGCGCGCCTCGACGATGCGGCCGTCACGGACGCGGATCAGGTTCATGCCCCTGACCCAGTCGTTTTCACCCGCCCAGCGCAGGTTCCACGGCGCCATGACATGTACCGAGCAAGCCGAGCGTCTGCGCGCACACGCTATGTTGAGCGCACGGATGTCTGGGTGGCTCCGTGAGACGAGGACGAGAATGATGGATACTCCTCCCATTCCTCCAGCAGGCTGGTACGACGTGCCTGCAGGCGGCAAGCGGTTCTGGAACGGACGCGAGTGGTCCACAGACGTCCTCGGTGCCCCCAACGCGCAGGCTGAATACGCGGCGCTCGACCCCTACCTGCCAGCACCACGCACGGAAGTCATTCCGGCGGCGCCGCAAGTTCGCGCTCACTCCGCAGCCCAGCTTCAGCCCGCCGGCTGGTACCCCGGTCCTACCGGGGCACTTCAGTGGTGGGATGGTCGGCAATGGGGGCCATTCGCGCCGCCGACCGCCGCCATCTCGCGCCCGGCGAAAGAGGTCGGGATCGCGTACTTGTTCTTGTTCCTTCTCGGCGGTTTCTCGGCACAGCGGTTCTACCTCGGGCTTGTCGGATCCGCGATCGTGTTCAACGTGCTGTGGTGGGGCGGCTGGATTCTCGCTGGTCTCGCGATCGGGATCCCGATGATGGTCGCTGCTGGCATTTGGTGGTTCGTAGACCTGTTCCTCTTGCCCTCGCTCGTGCGCAACGCCAACGCCCGAGCGCTGGCACCCACGCCGATGACACCCTTCCCGCCGATTCGCCGACTCTGAAGACAGCGAGTAGCACTTCGCGACGCGCGAGCCCGCGGTAGCCTGCCCGCATGGGCATCGGCGAGCGACGGTCATCCGCGAACGAAGCCGGACGCCAGGTGCGCAAGCGTCTGCCGCGACGAGGCTTGGCCGAGCTGGTCCTCCCCGTCGACCGGGATCCCATCGGCATCCTCGAGGAACAGCACGCGTCGAGATTGCAGGATCTCGTCCCGGTGCGGGTGGGACGGATGCTGCAATCGCCGTTCTCGTTCTATCGGGGCACGGCGGCGGTCATGGCGGCCGACCTGCGCGATGCACCCACCACCGACCTCGAGGTCGTCTCCTGCGGCGACGCCCACATCTCGAACTTCGGTTTCTTCGCCTCGCCCGAACGCGCGCTCGTCTTCGACCTCAACGACTTCGACGAGGGCGGCGTCGCGCCGTGGGAGTGGGACGTGCGCCGGCTCACCGCGAGCGTGCACATCAGCGGGCGCGACATCGGCTTGAGCGAGGACGCATGCCGCGACGCGGCATTCGTCGCGGCCGACGCATACCGCGAGACGTTGCGGGGCTATTGCCGCCTCTCCACGCGAGAGCGCTACTACACCCGGGTCGACACGTCCGCGGTCGCACGTCACCTCGGGGAGAAGGGTGAGCGGACGGTTCGCAAGGCGGCGAAGAAGGCCCGCGCACGCACGTCCGAGCGGCTCCTGCAGCGCCTGACGACGTTCTCGGTCGACGGCGGCATCCGCATCGTCGATCAACCTCCCATCCTGCGCCACGTCGACCACGCGACCTTGGGCGAGGTCACCGACCTCTTCACCCAGTACCGCGCGACTCTGCGCGAGGACATCGCGTTCCTGCTGGAGCAGTACCGCGTGGTCGACTTCGCCCTGCGGGTGGTCGGTGTCGGCAGCGTCGGTACCCGCTGCTATCTGCTTGCCGTCGAGGGGCCCACCGGCGACATGCTGTTCCTCCAGGCGAAGGAGGCTCCGCCGTCCGTCTTGACGACGTACGGAGGCCGGCGGTCGATCATCCCCGGTCGCCCCGGCGTGACGGACTTCATCGAAGGCCACCGCGTCGTCGCCGCCCAGCGGATCCTGCAGGCGAACTCCGACCTCTTCGTCGGATGGATCCGCGGCTGGGCCGGTGACTCCGCAGAACGTCACCGGGTGGACTACTACTGGCGGCAGTTCCGCGACATGAAGGGTTCGATCGAACCGGCCACGCTCGACGCCGACCAATTCCGCTCGTACGGGGCACTGTGCGCCGCGCTCCTGGCCCGGGCGCACGGACAGTCCCCCGCCTCGGCCGCGATCGTGGGCTACCTCGGCCGGTCCGAGCAATTCGCCGAGGCGACGGCGGCATGGTCGGCCGCCTACGCCGATGTCGCCGAAGCCGACTTCGAGCTGCTGCGCCGAGCCGTCGCATCCGGACGCCTGCCGGCCGAGACCGGCGTCTGAGCCGGGTCTGGGCGCCTCTCAGCCCCGAGGGCGGGTCTGCCTCACATCCGCCCTCGGATGCCGCCATCGGTGCCCTCAGGCCGGTCGTTCAGCGGGCCCCTTCCGCGCGAACCCAGTCGTTCGCCTACTCACTGGTCCGCACTTCCAGAAGGCGGCCCCTGCGCCTGGCGCGCCGGCTCGCCGTATGCGGCCGCTGACGGGGCTGGTTCGGGCTACCGCGGCTACGGATGCGCCCCGGGTTGGCCGTTCGGCCTTCCATGGTCAGGGAAGTGCGACGAACGATGCCAGGAAATCTCGGGCTGACTGAGTGTCGAGCCGGTACGTCTGGTTGGTCGCACGACACCAGCGGTCGGTGCGCACGGTAGTTGAGACTACGAGGTTGCTGTCGACACCGCCGAGGAAGTGTGGCCCTCCCGAGTCGCCGGCACAGATGCCGCCGTCGCCGGTTGACGGGTTCTGCGACAGCTCGAGTGCGTTCGGCCTTAGCGACTGGAAGCTCTGCAGCGCGTAGCGGCGTACACCGTCGCGCCCCTCGTTTGTGTTCGGCCCGCCCGTCTTGTCCGTGCGCACGGAGCCGTAGCCGACCGTGGTGAACGTCTGGTCGCGGAGCTGTCCGCTTGCCTTCAGCTCGTCGAGGAGGCCGGCCGTGGGCAGCTCGGCTGGGGTGATGCCAGGTGAGCTGTCAAGCAGTATGACGGCGATGTCGTGGGTGTCGGCCTGACCCCCCGAACCCCAGAGGGGGTGCTTTATCGCGCTTCCTGCGATGAGGCCGGTGGGCGCGGACGCGTCCTCGTCATACACCGTGGCGAACGAGACCCAATACGGCTGCCCGACCCGTTCGAGGACATCGACGCAGTGAGCCACGGTCAGGAACACATTTCCGGAGATCAGGGTCCCGGAACAGGTGATGTCGGGTCCCGGGCTGGCAGCATTCCGGTCTATCACGACGACGCCGACGTTCGGGTGCAGTTCGCCGTCGGGGTCGCCGAAAGTGATCGCTGATGCCGGGACAGCGCTCGCGCACACGAGGGCCAAGGCGATTATCGTGATGAATAGTCGACGCATGATGGAGTCTCCTTGGCTTACCGGTGGTTGCCGCTCCGATGCGCACCATTAGACACCCGCGTCTTGCTCGAATCCATGGGGGTCCTCGCGGTGCTTCTGCGGACAGTGATCAGCGCTCCGTGACATTTGTTCCGCAGAGCGTACGGAAGTCATCGCGATCATGGGCGACGGGGGTACTCGGCTAGCCGCCTCGAGGCTCTAACGTTCCACCCGATGAACCCACGCGCATCAAGGGGGTCAGCGACTGTCGCCCGTAGGCCGGTCCCTCAGCGTGCGGGTACCGAGTGCTCAGCAACCTCCCAGAGCGCTGTGTGGCTAGATCGCCTCGCGGTGCCGGTGCAGTTCGTCCAACCGCCGATAAAACTGCGCCGCGTTGCCTGGGCGCAACTGGCGGAGCGTCGAGTTGTAGATGACCTCAGCCGCCGCTTCGCCCAGGTTGAGCAGCTCGCCCAGTCGGGCAACGGCATCCTCATCCGTGTTCGATGCGGCGATTGCGGCAGTGACTTCGGCGAATGCCCCGGCGGCGGCGAGAACGCCCCGAACGCGAGCAACCTCCTCATCGACAGCCCGGCGGCGATCGTCGGGTGTGGGCTGTGACCGCCGCTGCTGTCGGTGAGAGCCAAGCACCTCCCGCGAGACATGCACGTTGAGTGCCGTCTCGGTACGCACGCCGAGGCTGACCAACACGGCGTGCAGATCGTGGGCGCCGGGCTCGAGGCGTTCCCAGGCATTCGGCATGATCGCAACGCTCACGCGTGCGTACTCTCCCGGATCCAGCGGGACCGCCGTGCGCTGAGCGGAGTCCGCCCAGCCAAAGTGAAACGCCGTCTCGCCGGGTTCGGCGAACACGCCGACGACGTGAAATCCGTCACCGTTGGGTATCCAGCGGTGCGAGCCGGTGTTGACGATGTCGACGGCGAATCCGTCGTTGCCGGAAGCACCTTGCATGAGCGTCGGCCAGCGCAACGCGAGGCCCTGTCTGCGTTGCGCCCGGCTCGGGCGCAGCGTCATGGTCTCCGGATGCACACGGACCGTGGCGTCGGATGACACCGGCTGGACGTGGGCGACGCGCCACACAGTCGCCTCGGCGTCAACAGGCGCGCCAATGAGGACTTGGCCGGACTGGTGTCGCTTGAGGACTCGCCAACCGTCGGGTGGTGCACCCTCAGCGGAGGCCTCGTCCACCCGCGCGCCGATCTCGGCTGCGAGCGCGTGCAAGACGACGCCCGGCTGTTGAATCGCCGCGCGATCGACGTCAGCGTGACCGAGCTGCGGATGATCGTCGGACACGTCCATGCCTCGATCATCACACCTGAGCCCCGATGCGCGGCCGCGGGCGGGTCCATTAGCGTGCGCGAGTGTGATCGGCTATTCACGTCTCACGGCAGCGGGCACTACGACCCCGGCGCAATAGCCTGGACGGATGAGTACTGGGACTTGGGAACGCCGCGTCGCCGCACTCTGGGCCGACGAGACCATTGGCGACCAGCGCCGAATCGAGCTCATGCGCAGCATTGCCGGTGCCGCACCTCACCCGGCACTCGGTTGGTTCGAGCTCGGCGGCGCCTTCGACTCCGCCGGCTACGAGGCCGAGGCCGACTTGCACTACGCAGCCGCCACTGCCGCCGGCCTAGACACCGTAGACGCCGGCCGGGCGGCGCAGATGGTGGTTCAGCACGCCTCGACCCTGCGGAACCTCGGTCGGGTGGACGAGGCAATCGCGATGCTCCAAGACGCACCTGAGCACCCCGCCACCGGTGCCGCACCAAGAGTCTTCCTTGCACTAGCCCTTCACAGCGCCGGCCGACAGGATGAGGCACTCCGCGTCGCGATAGAGGCCGTCGAACCGACCCTGCCCCGTTACCGCCGTTCGGTGAGGGCCTATGCCAAGGCTCTCACCGAGCGCTAAGCGGTCCGCCACCCATGTCCCGAAAGCCGGTCCGCCTGCGGGCGGTGCGCTTCCGCTCCCCCGCTACGCGCGCAATAGTGCCCACCGTGCGTGGTCGCAGGTGCGATTGCCGATCTCGCTGCGCGGCGGCGTGTGGAGGGGCAGGACCGATGGTCACTCGCGTCGTTGGCAGAGGCTGTGGCCGACCGAGGGACGTAGCACTCATCCGCGACGCTGGCAACCCCACCTTGATTTCATGCTCGCTCACGGCTGGCGCGCATACGATTGCGCGACCGCACGACGAAGGGAGACGAGAATGACCGACATCCAGGGAAACTCCGAAGCCACCCAGGCGGCGCGAGACGCCGCCGAGCGAGTGCGCACATCGGCCGCCGACGGCGCAGAATCGTTCGGCGCCACGGCGGAGCAGATCGCTGACGAGGTCTCGGCCGGCGCGGAAGCCGCCAGGAGCGATGTCGCAGGAACCGTGAGCGACATCGCAGACAAGGTGAGCGAGAAGGTCGGCGACGTCGTCGATGGAGCCAAGAGCGCTGCATCCGAAGCGAGGGGCGCGGCCGGAAGAGCCGCGGATGCCGCCGTCGATGCCGCGAAGGCCGCAACCACGAGTATCAAGGATGTCGCCGACAACGTCGATCTCGACAGCCTTGTCGCCCACACCAAGACGGTCGCGGGGGACTGGACTGACAAGCTGAAGCAGACCTATCGCGAGCGTCCCGGCGTCGTGATCGCCGCAGCCGTGGGCGGTGTAGTGGTGCTGGGCGCGATCGTGCGCTCGATCAGTCGTCGCTGACACTGACGCTTACCTGTGTCCGAGCCCCGGAGGGGTGGAGGCAATGCACTGAGCGCATCACGCCCGCTCAGCAATGACTGTCAGTGCTCGAGACCCATCCGCAACCGCGCTGCGCGCGGAGGTGGCGCCTTCATCGTGCGATCGACCGTTCTGGTGTTCCCGCAACCGTCAAGAACCGGCGGTTGCCCCGCCCTCGACCGCAACGATGCGATGGTCGTCGTTGTGCGTGAGTTCGGTGTTGAGAAAGCGACTGTCCGTCGGCAAGCGCAGATCGAAGCGCGAATACGATGCGATCTGCAAGCTGGCACTTTCGATCGTGACATCCAGAATGTGACCACCGACACTCCGATCGTCGGCGAGGAAATGCAGGTGCAGCCCTGCAACGGTGATGCCCTGATAGATCGCAGGCGCCCAGAATCCGATGAGCGTGCCTCGCACGTCGACGAGATCTGTCTCGATCTGTTGATTGACGACCTCGGCGAGCGGCCGGAACGGGTGTTCTTGGCGCTGCGTGACTCGAACGCGCGCTGACCGCAGCACGCCGTCGACGCGCACAGCGTGGAAGAGATTGCGGCTGACCAGCGCCCGTTCGATGTGCTCCGTCAAAGCCGCCAGCGCAAGCCCGGTGATGGGTTCGGGGGTCGCCGTGGGGAACCGGCAGACGACGACAAAGGGGAGAATCTCGCTATCAGTCATCCGCGCCGGCGGTTTCTCGACGGTGCATTCGAAGACCTCACCCTCGTTGATGATCACTTCGCCGCCAAGACTCTCGCAGCACCCGATGCCGAAGTCGCCGACCTCCTTCGCGGTCTTCACCGACATCCCCGAGTCGTAGGTACCCGCGAGGAGCGCGTCTAGCACCGCGAATTGGGTCACCGCAGCGTCTGCGAATTGTCGACCTGACACGTCGCGAGGCTACCGCGACCGGCGCCAGATCCATCCGACCAAGCTCCCCGCTGCTTCAATGACGGGATCCTGACCCGGGCGCCTGCACGGTTAGGCTCCGCTTTCGCACTATCGACTCAGCCGCGGGGCTGAGCGGGGTGGCAGCCGTGGTCGGGTGTTGTCGGGCCGGATGTCAGCTGGTTCTGGTGGCCATGAGTTCGACAGCGCAGTCTCGCGTGCACGCGAAGAGTTCGTCCAGTCCGGTGGTGGGGTGGCCGAGGAAGCGCACCACCAGATGCGGTGTCCGCTTCGTCGTCCTCCCCTGCGCACCTCGTGTGTTCGGGTTTGTCAATGCAGATGCCTCAGCCGCATACGTTCCTGAGCGCCCCCGTCACGGGTTGACACCTTCTGTCCATCTCGTTGCCGATCCTCAAGTGTGAGTTCGTCCGAGCCGCGACTGGTCGGCCCACCGGGGCGCATCCACCAAACCACCGTTGCGCACGTCTCAGGCTGCAACCACCGAGTCGCCGACCGTGATCAGAGCCTGCGCCGGTGACGCTGCGAGATCGGGAACAAGCCAGACGCCAAACCGGGTCTTGCCATCCCACTTGCGGTACTTCGCAAGGGTGCGAATGGGCTCTTTGCCCCGCACCAGCGACCGCGGATCGATTGTCGTCATGACACATCGGTCACACACTCCGATCACCCGAAAACGCACCTTGCCGAGTTGCACAAATGGCCAGGCGTCCTCGGCGAAAGGCTCGCTCGGGTCGCCATCGACAACCACGTTTGGGCGAAACCGCACCATGTCCAGCGGCGGCTCATCATCACCGGTCCACGCGTCCAGCTGGGTCAATGAGGACTCGCTGGTCAACAACAGCGGCGCGACGTCTGCGAGCGACACTCGGTCATCCGGCCGCCCGCCGTGCAAGGGGTTCACGGGTCGAGCTCGGGGGTCGGGTTGCCAAACGAGCCGCACCGAACGATCGAGACGGAGACTCAGCCAGGCATCGACGTCTGAGCCGGCCGGCAACGCGGTGCCCTGACGCGAGTGGCCCACGCTGACCGGCGCCGCGCCGGTCGGAACATCGACCCGCAGCGGTGCAGCGCCGCCGTGACGATCGGCCAGCAGCAAACCTCCGTCGGGCCGTACTGCCGCGGTGAGCGAGAGCAGCACGTTCGCTTCCCGCGCAGTAACGGGTCGGCCGTCGGAATCGACCACCGCCCAGCGACGATCGTCCGCGAGCCCCCACGGCAACACTCGCGCAGAACTGACGTCAACGCCGGCGAACGACTTGACGGGATACACGCGGAGTCGTGTGACCTGCACCCGAGAACGCTACCGCGCACACGAGCCCGTCGCTGAGCGCGCCGGGCGGCCGGTCCTACCACTCTGACCAGGGGATACCAGTGTCGCTCCCGCGGGAGGGAATCGCGCGGCTCAGCCGCTGGCCACATCCTGCCCGCACGAGTTCACAAGCGGGTCGGGTCAGCGGGCGATCCCGACGGCGTAAGCATGATCGGCCGTGGCGGCGCCGCGCGATTCCGCTCGTAGCCGCACGCCTCGCGACTGGGCCCACCGCTCCCAAAGGGAGCCGCCGGGCCGGCGGCACTTGCGTTCGCCATCCCTTAACGCGCCGACGCACTCTGGGATCCGTATCCGGGCGAGCGCTCGATTCGGATCCGCTTTCGCACATCACCGTGTTGCTCGACGGCCCGAGCCCGTAGTCTGCTTGCACATGGGGACTGGACTCACCTGGGGCACGGTGAGGATAGCTGCTGTCACGGGCGTTCTCGCCCTGGTACTTGTCGGAGCAGGGTGCACCGCAAGCGAGGTCCCCCGGGATTCGCCGGCGGCTGTCACACCCTCATCCACGGCCGCGGAAGCCGAGGTGAAGCTCGTGGATGTCGGCAACGGCCGATCTGTGAGCGCGACATGCTGGGGATCAGGATCCCCAGCAGTCATCTTTCTGCACGGCCTGATCATGCGAGGCGACTCCGACGGATGGGCTCACTCCCCTGAGCTGCAACAGCGCATCGCACCTGAGACGACCTACTGCGAGTACGAGCGGGTGAACGTCGGTGCCAGCTCGAAGGTCGACGGGCCCTTTCCTGTGACGGACACGGTCGCCGACCTCAAGGGGCTGATCCAGGGGCTGGGTCTCGCATCTCCTGTGGTACTCGTCGGCGGCTCGTTCGGGGGACTTGTGGCATACACGTACGCGGGAACCCATCCGGCCGATGTGGCCGGGGTAGTCCTCCTCGATCCGACCCTCCAGTCCGAGGACGAGATCGAGAAGTCACTCCTCCCCGAGAGCATGTGGCTCCCCTACGAGGCGTGGCAGGACACGCGCGAGCAGATCGATGTGCTCGGCGCCTACCCCGTCGCCCGCGAGGCACTCGCCGGAATTCCATCGGTGCCAGGCACGATCTTCGTGACGGAATCCCTGGAGGCGCCCGACCCGGCGAGCGCTGAGGCGTTCCGGGCCGGCATCCGGCAGATGCAGGCAGACCTCATCGCACACTTCGATCCGTCGGCGACGATCACAGTCGACGCGCCGCATGCGATGCTGCCGATCGTGCCCGATGAGATCGCAGCTGTAGTGATCGGGATGGTAGATGCTGCCGGCTGATCGTCAAAGCCCCCGCAGACTCCCAAAAAGGGCGGCCCGTTCAACGGGTCGTTGAGCGCGCCGACCGTCACCGTGTAGCTGTCGGGATGCCACGCCGGTGCGGCAGGATGACGAGGTGGCCTCCTACTCGCGTCCGTCGATTGACGCGCCGGAGTTTCGCGACTCATTCGGTGAGGTAGTCGACTACGGACACCGATGGGACGGGTCGCCTCCGGAGAACACCTACTCGGTCGACACGCATCCCGAGCGGTTCGCTCCCCTTCACGCTGTCGCCGATGCCCTTATCGCGCACCTGCGTGACACCTACGACGTCGACATCGACGAGGGCGCGGTGCTGGCCGCGGATCTGCTGCACCCCAGCTATCACGACGTGGTGCGCGCCATAAGGATACGACCGAATGATCGGGCGTGCGCGTCGCTGACACTGGTCTTCACCGCCTACCCCGGCATCTACATGCACGCGGGGCTGCTCAATGACTTCCACTATCCGGTCTGTGGTTGCGACGCCTGCGACTCGAACTGGGAGGGCGAAGCCGACGACCTCGAGCGACAAGTGCTCGCAGTCGTCGCTGGACGCTACCGAGAGACCGTTGAGCTCCGCGAACTGGACCCCTGGATCGGGTACGCATTCACGTACTCGGACGGCGCGCGCTCAGGCGGATCCCGCGAGCAAGGTATGTCACCCGAGCGTCTCAGAGCGGCGAAGTCGATCCTCGGGAGACTCTCGGCAGGGTGGTCACCGTGGCCGAGAGTCGATCCACACCCTCCTGATCAATACGACCTATGACGCGTCTGGCGAAGAGCTGACCCTCCGCCACGGTCCGTAAGCCGGTCCCTCAGCGGGCGCTTTCGTTGAGAGATTGGGCTGTGGCTTCGTTGTTGTCGGTGATGATGACGAGGTTCCGCAATCTCGGAAGCGTCAGGGTGATGATGACGGCCGGTTGCCCGTACCGATAGCACCACCACGAGCGCTGTTCGCCTCTTCGCATGTACCCAGCCCTGATGGCCACCGTGCCGGTACCTCCGACGCGAAAGCGGACGGGAATCTCGGTGGTCGGGTCTCCCGCCACTCGAGTGGAGAGAATGGCCCAGCGAGCGATGCGAAGCCGCCGACGCAGGCTGAAGATCTTTCACCGTCCCGTGGGACGACCACCAAGTCGCCATCGGCGATTGTGGCATCTACGGTGCCGGCCGCAGAACTGCTCATGCAAGTTCCGGGTTCAGAATGTGGAGACCTGCGATCGTGAGGTCGTCTCGGAACGCGATGCGCGCAACGTAGTCGCCGGCTTCGAACCTCAAGGGCGTGTTGGTGACGGTAATGTCCGCTGTCCGAGTCGCTTCGGTGTCGCCGCGGCCTTCGTAGTTACCGGCGAGCCCAACGATTCGCCCCCACGCTGCGGCCAGCGCGTCTTCGGAAAGACCAGTTTGCATTGCGGTGTCGAAGCGGCTGGTTACGGCGTCCCAACGCCCGCCGGTGAGGTCGTCGATTACCGAGGCGGCGATGGGTGCGGCCTCGGCGAGCGGGGTGGTGTTCATCGGTTCTCCTGTTCGTGGATCGGTGGGTCTGCCGTAGCGCTGAAATGCCGCTTGTCGGGTGACACCTAGCGCGTCACCGATGGCCTGCCAGCTCGTTCCCTCGCTCCGCGCCTGCTGCACGGCGGCGACTACAACCCGCTCTGCGCTCTCCCTAATCCCGACAGCGCCTAGGACGAGCCCGACGCGGTTATCGGGATCGCCGAGTACCGGAGCCACAAGCAGCGCGTCACTACGCGCCGCCAACTCGGCCAGAGCACTTGTCAAGCTGGATTGCATGTGTAAAGGATACGTTTACAAAAGTTCGGAAGTCAATCTGCCATTGGCTGGGGCCGCCAGGCGGTCCGCAAGCGCACGTGTTGGGTCGTATCGCTAGCCTGAGGCGCGTGTTGATACTTCTCGACAAGGTGGTGCGCACGGATTACGGCCAGTTCACGATTCTCCAGGGTGCTGACGGCTTCGATGGGGATGCCAACCGGTTCTTCGCCGACCAGGCAAACGGGTGGGTCGGCGCCGCTGTTCCTGGGTGGTCCATGTAGTGCTTGCCCGACGATCGGGCGGCTCAGCCGTGCGCATTGAACTGCATCGGGATGAGCCTGACCTGGACGAGGCGGAAGACATCGTCGAAGTCTCACTGGAAGTGAGCGAAGGCGGCCTGTCCTGGGAGAGTGGGCCGGCGAGTCGAGCGACACACTCGACGTTCCTTCGGGCACATATCGGGTTCGCGTTGGCGCGAGTGGCAGGGATGCCGGTCAGGCCGGCGAGTTCGCCGAGGGCATCGTCGACTGGTACACGATCCAGCTCTGGCGCGCGCCGCCAGCCGACGACAGGATCGTCCAAGTCGGGAGTCAGGATGCCGCGTACTGGCACGCCGAATGGGGCGGCCGCCGCGGAGCTTGACGGCCGCCCGCCGCTCGCACGGCAAGCGGCCGCTTTCGCTTCGGTGGAGAGCGGGGATTGCTGGCGTCGCACCCGTAGCACCCTGCGCTCGAGGTTGGCCTCCATGGGGGGGTACGGTCCTCGACGTGCGGCAGCGGCCCGGCCGCGCTCGGTGGCCGGTCCTCGAGCGGGCTGCCACGGAGAAGGACTGGTGGGAGCGGGCCGTTGCCGCCTCAGGCTTGATGGACGAGGCGATAGACCGATACGTGACTTCGGGACTCGGCGGTAAATGGACTGCGATCCCAGTCGGCCCATCTGGACTCGAGTTCGAACCCTGCGAGACGCGCCATGAGATCCAGTTCACTCGGCCAGATGTAGCGGTGCGGGGACCGCCCTATCCGGGCTTCGTGACTGCCAGTAATCTGCGGGTCGAAGGACACGTGATGGGAGATGACCAGCTGCTGGAGGGGGTCGTATGTGTCGACCAATATGTAGCCCGGCTCGCTGACCTCGAGTGTTCCGCCGTGCCCGGGCGCCAGTGAGCGCAATTGCGGCACCCACAGCTCGATGACGAAACGACCCCCGTGTCGCAGGTGGCGCGCGGCGTTGCGGAAGCACTCGACTTGCTCGTCTTGGGTGAGAAGGTTCGAGATGGTGTTGAACACGAGGTAGGCGAGTGCGAATTCGTCGCCCGCGCTGGCTGTGGTCATGTCGCCCTCGACGACAGGCAGCGCATCCGGCCCGATCTTCTCCCGCAGCCGCGCGAGCATAGCGGTCGACAGCTCGATGCCGCTCACCCCGACACCCGCCTCGGAGAGCGGGATCGCCACACGGCCGGTACCGATGGCGAATTCCACAGCCCGGCCGCCATCGGCGAAATCGACCAGAACGTCGATCGTCGGCCCGAGGACGTCATCGGCGAACATGCCTTCGCCCGGTGTGTCGTAGTTCTGGGCGGCGACGTCGTCCCAGAGCTTCTGCTGATCAACCATCACGCCATCCTCTTCGGGTGCCGTCAACCGGTCAATGCCGTAGTGGACGGCCGGGCGCCCAAAGCATCCGAACGCCCGTGCAGACGGCAGACGACCCGCTGCGCTGACAAGTGCTGCGTCCCGAGCGCCCGAACCGCCCTCAGCGTTCGAATGCCGGTCCGTGTGCGAACGTCGTTTGCGATGTCCACGCGCGACGCGCGGAGGGATCGCGGGTCAGACACGTCGTCCATCGCGAGGGGGCGTCCGTTTCCGGGCGCTCTTCGACGGTCGACGTGCGTGCCCTCGGGAGTGAGGACAGTGATATCGCGAGTTCTCCACGCCGTGTCGTACGGCCCAGTCACCGAATCCGGCGACAGTCCTCGACATGCCTCGGCCACCGACTCGAGCTGGCCGAGGACGCAGGAGACGAACACCTGAATCGTGGACGCCGCTGACGGCGCCGAATCGTCGTCGGCGGGAACCAACAGAACGTCCTGGAACGCCCACCCTCGCAGATGCACGATCTGCCCGGGGACGCTGAACAAGTCGACGAAGCCGAGTCCGCGAACCCAGGAAATCGGTCGACGTGCCAAGGTCGCTCGTCGGGATCTTCACCAACATCGGCATCGCGTAGATGCCGAGGAATGGATCCGGCGCGACCGCGTCCGGCCCGTCCGGAACAGGGCTCATCTCGAATGCATTGAAGTATTCGGCCATGTGAGACACCCTGGATCCTCACGTCGCGTGAGGGTCAACCTCGCGCAGTCGGGACCACCTCCCCAGCGCCAAAACGGTCCTCACCGTGTCATCGTTGCGAGTATTCGCGGAGTGCTTGTTCGCCGGCGCTGACGTAGGCGGTGAACAGCGCTGTGACGTCGCCAAGGCGCTTGGCGGCGTGAGTGTCCTCGGTTAGTTGTTCAGCGGCATGCAGCGTGCGGATGAAGGTGCGGGTGCGTTCGTGACTCGCGGCGAGCAGCTGTTCGAAGCCGCCGGCGGCCTCTACCAGTAGCCGTCGACTGCCCGGCTGCGGGATCGTGCGGGCCAGTCCCCACGACACCAGGTCGCGGATCGCCGTGCTCACCGCGCCGGCGCTGAGCGACAGCTCGGAGCGCAACTGCTCCGAACTCGATGCGTCGCCTCGCAGCAGCACATAGCCATAGACGCGACCGGTCGCGCGCGGGAGGTTCCATGTGGCCATCGTGTCGCCCATCGCGTTCACGAACTGGTGCTGGGCCGGGGTCATTGTGGGCCGCCTTCCCGGTTCGGAGTCAGATCCCAGTCAGCGAGGACCGTCAGCAGTGCGCTCGAGGTCGCCGCGGGGGCATCCCACGTCACGATGTGACCGGCGTCTGGGATGACATGTGCGTCGATGCCCTCTGCGGCGGCCCAGCGGGTCATTGCCGTGGCGATGTTTCCGGTGCGGTCCGCCGCGCCGCGCACAAGTGCGAGAGCGACCGGGGACCGGTAGTCAGGGTCGGGGTCGACGAGCGACACCGTCGCTCTCCACACGTCCACGAATCGGCTCTTCGGCATCCGCGCGAAGACCCCTCGAGCCCGCGCGATTGCAGACGCGGAGACCGCTGATGCGCGAGCCATCTGTCCCGGAAGAGTCCTGGATGGAATCAGTGTCAGCGCAGGTGCTGCGAGCTGAAGCGCGAAGCGCTCGAACCCCGTGAGCGGCCCTGTGTTCCACGTGGCGTCCACGATGATCAGTCCTCGCACCCGGTCGGGGCTGTCCTTGGCGAACGCCTGCGCAAGGTTGCCTCCGAGGGAATGCCCGACGAGCACAGGGGGATCGACATCACATTCGACGAGCAGCGCGTCGAGATCTGCGAGAGCGGCGGACGCGGTGAACCGGGTACCCCCGCTGATCGTGGATTGACCGTGTCCAGGTAGATCCCACATGATCACACGGAAGCCGGCCGCCGACAGGGCGGCGGCTTGTTCCTCGAACATCGAGTGGTCCAGCCCCGCACCGTGCGTGAGCACTACGGCCGGTCCGAAGCCACCCGTATCCGCAAATGCGATATCCGCAGTGCCACGCGAGATCCGGTGGTCTAGTTTCACCATTCTCAGAATCTAGAGTCACACCTCGGATGGCGCAACCGCAGGCCTTCCTCGCGGCGAGGCAGCGACCGTCCTAGCGCATCGGCGTCGGTAGCCTTGTGGAGGCTCTCTTCCGGGATCGCACTGCGACCTCATCGAGATCGAGCGGCACGGGCAGCGGGGTCGGTGCACGCGCACGAGTCCGAGGTACTCAACTGGGGCTGATCGGCGGCGGGATCGCCTCTGGTGTGCTCGCCGTGTCCGACGGATCCTGCCGAAAGTCCACGTAGCAACAACGAATGAGACAATCGCGACCGCAACCGCGATGAGAACCGTAGGCCCGTTCGTCGTTGCTGCGAGCCACGTCGCGGCGACGAAAACCGAGGAAGCACCCCGAGAACGCAAGGGCCCCGCATGCGCCGCGGCCCGTCATCGCGATTCGCCCTGTACCCCCGCACGGGAATGCGGCATTGTCGGGTTGACCAGCCGTGAGCTGAGGTTCTCGACGAGGGTCCCGGCTGGCACTTACTCCACCATATCGAGGACCCAAACCCGCACGCCGAGTACCGAGGCGGTGGCCAATAGTGTGCCGTCGGGACTGAAGCACACGTCGTCGACTTCGTCGTCGTGAGGGAGGACGAAGAGCGACGCTCCCGTGGCGGCATCCCACACCGTCACCTTCTCCTCGACTCCAGTTGCGACCAGCGGGGGGTCAGCGCTGAAGGCGACGATCCGACCGGCGTGACCGTACTTCTCCTCGGCCGCTGCTGTGCGGCTTTCCGGGTCTAGGGTCAGGAAGCCGCCTGAGTCCAGGGGGACGAGGATCGTGTCGGACGGCGTGAACATGGCCTTATCGGTCATAAGGTCCTCGAGCACATCTTCGTAGTCATCCACGGTGCTGCTTACCCAGTTGCAGAGGATGACCCTGTACTGGCTCGTGATGAGGAGTCGTTGGCCTCCGCCGGCGAACGTGGCGTAAGTGCATAGCGGAATCTCGTCCTCTGAAGGCTCCCAAACCAGCGTGCCCTCGCCCTCAACCGCCCACAGGCGAGGGAGACAGTCGGAGACCGTGAGTAGATTGGCGCCGTCGGGGCCGAATTCCACGTGCTCCACCGTGTCCGGATGCACCCAGCACCGCGCCTCCGAGCCGTCCCGGACACGCCAGAGGCGCGCCGTCGCGTCGTCTGCACCTGTAGCGAGGAACTGTCCGTCCGGCGAGAAGGCGATGGCGTTCACAATCGGATCGTGCTCCGCTGCTCCTTCCTCCCGCGGGTACGCGAGCTGAAAAACTTCCTGCCCCGTCCCGGAGAGCCACAACTTGACGACGCCGCCACTGTGGGCACCGGCCAGGAAATGACCATCGGGGCTGAACGCGACAGCCGTGGCCCATCCAGCCACGTCCTCGAAGCAGAATCGCGCCTCCGGCCCAGTAGGCATAGACGGCAGTGCACTCCCCGCGCTCCGGCGGGCGCCCGGCGGCGTCGAGCTGGCGAGTTCGACGGCCGAGTCGCCGGACTCCAGCACAGAGCGCCAGACCTCCCGGGCTTCCTTGGCGCGACGCATCGTTCCAGGCATGTCGAGCAAGGACTTGACACCCTTCACGATGGACACGGGATCTAGGTCACCCATGACCCGGTCCATATTGAGGTCGTTGAGCGCAGCCTTGGCCTCGCCCCGGTCTCCTTGGAACACAACGATGCGACGCTTGCCCGCGAAGTCGACCCGGAGGGCGAGAGCTGCGAGTGACTGGCTCCCGAAGAACGGCGGCGCGTCGCCGAGGCAGGCGACGTCGGATAGGGGGAAAACCCAGGTGTCCCTGTCTCCGTCCTCCACGAACACAACGAACAACTGCCCATCGTCGCCCACGAGCGCCAACTCACCGACGATCTGCAAAAGCCGAATACCCCACATGGCGCTCTGCCGGTCGCTAAGGAGCTCAACACGACTGGACAACAGAACTTCGTGACCACTCATTTGCACTCGCCCCCTTTCGCCTCGCTTCGTGTAGAGAGCGAAACGAACGCTGGAGATACGTGGCGGCAGCTGGTCCCTCCCGGCGGCGATCGGCTGCTCGCCGCCCGCAAACCGGTCCTGCTGCGCGCCTTTTAGGTGTCCACGGGGCTCGGCGCTTCGGTGGGCTATCCGCGCCGACGCCATCGGTGAACAGCGACTGCGAGCATGGCGCTTGTGATGCCAACGATCAGTATTGGAGTTTGGAGGATGAGCGTCGCGGATACCCCAGCTATCGCGGCCACGAGCACTGCGTCGAGGGCCCAGATGAGTCGAATCGCCGCCCCTAGGTCGCCCATTGGGGTGGGGATGGGTGCGAGGAGGGCGGGTTGGAGTGGGCCCTTGAGGGCGTTACTGACTCTTGCGACCAGGGTCAAGAGTGCGAGAGTCAAAGCGCTCAGAAGCGATGGGATGACTGCGATTCCCGTGACGGCCGCGCATACCGAGACAGCGGTTACTAGGACGATCGCGGTCATGGTCAGCGGGAAGAGCAGGTGGTTTGCCAATAGGTGAGCGTCGCTGATCCCGTACAGCGGGAGGCCTGATGCGACGTAGGCGGCGTGGCGCAACCCGTCAGTGAGGGGTCCGAGTCCCGTGAACAGAAACACGCCAGCCACTGCCCCGAGAAGGAGGCTGGGTGTTGTGGGCGCGAAAGCAAGCACGATGAGTGCACCTGCGCCGGTGAGGGCAAAGATGCCAGCGATCAAGCGGCCCGGTGTGCGCGTCGCTCCGACGGCGTCGCGGATGAAGAACGTCACGGATAGCCGATTCATCGGTCGAACGGCGCGAAGACGGCGGCCCTGGTGTGGTCTTCGCTGGTAGATCGCGGCGGCGGTGCTGAAGTCCATGCCGGCGGCGTGAATCGTGGCGGAATCCCAAAGCGCCGCCTGCGCTGCGAGTTCTGCGTGACTGAGTCGGTTCATCAGCGTCGGGAGCGAGGCGGCGAGTGCGATGGCGAGCGTGCATGCCGCGGCGGTGGCGGACATTGAACCGATACCTGGGTAAGCGAGGGCGACCCATCCCCAGGGGGTGAACGGTCGCGTACTGGGGACTGTCGCGGTGGCTGCGCCGAGTGCCAGCGAGCCAAGGGCCAGTAGGATGGCGGCTCGGGAGAAGGCTTGGCCGATGAGCCAGAAGGCGGTTGTGATAATCCCGACTGCCGCTCCGACCGCGGTGAACGCCAGTGCATGAAGCGGCTCAGCCAGGCCACGGCTTGCAAGACTGCTCGCAACGACGCCCGTCGCGATCGTCGTCGACGCCGTCACAATGGCGCCGGCGCGCAGTACCGGGCCGGCAAATGTGTCCGATCGGGGCAGGTCGGTTGTCGCCAGCGCATGGGTGAGGAACGGGGGAAGCAGGGCGGGGCCACGTTCGCGACCCAGCAGCAGCGCACCCGCCCAAACACACACCACAACGAGCGCGGTCACTGCCGGCGCCGCAGGGGACGCGAACAGGGCAGCCCCTTCCGTGCTGAACGCGCTCAACCACACGGCGCGCGCAACGGGCGCCGCCACCACAAGCGTGACCATGAAGAACATGTAGACCACGTATCCGCGGTCACCGACGGTACGAGCGCTACGAGCGCGCCATACGCGAATCGCAGCTTCCGAGCGTGCGCTCATGCCGCAGCACCCAGCCAGACGGTCTGTCCGCCCACCCCATCCGCAAGTGCTGAACTGTGCGTCGCAAGCACCAGGGTTACGCCCCGCTCGCGGCGAGCGCGCAAGACGCGGGCCACCGACTCGACATGCTCAGGATCCAGCCGTTGCTCCGGCTCATCGAGGATCAACACTTCAAAAGGGCGGGCAAGGGTCATCGCGAGACCAAGCAACTGCGTCTGACCAGACGACAGCTCATGCGGGAAACGCTCACTCAGCCCGCTGAGCCCAAGCTCCGCCAGCACGTCACGTGTGGTCGCGACCGCCGTCCTCGGAGCGCGCGCCCACGTAGCAGCGACCAGCAGGACATGGTCATAGAGGGTGAGGTCAGGCGCCATCGGTGGCAGCCCGATCATCGCCGCGACCCGTCGCCGGAACTCAAGATCCCGCTCAGCCACGTCAGCACCCCCGATGCGTACGAGCCCCGCCGTCGGTTTCCGGACACCGGCAAGCACTCGCAAGAAGGTCGATTTCCCTGCCCCGTTCCGACCTCGCACAATCAGGGCATCACCCCGCCGCGCCGTCACGGAGACGGCAGCGAGAAGGGTCACGTCACCCGTCTTCACGCAGACGTCGTCCACCTCGATCATGAATCCACTCTCCCAGAGACCGCAGACCCGCAACTCGACAAGACCGCCCGCTCGGGGTCGCTGAGCGGTCACACCGTCCGCGTGTGTTGGTCGTCGTGGCTACGGGACGATCCTCACCCAGAACAGAAGCAACTCATTCGGATCTGAGAAGTCGAGGCTCATGGCCTCAAGGTAGGGGCGTCGTGCGCTGCTGACCCCTCCCTATCGCCGGGTTGCACCCGCGGGGATAATGAGGGTATGGACGCCCCTCGGGGGCCGGCCGGGCGCGAGGCCGACGAACTTCAGCGCAAACGGCAACGCGCGACTGACGTCGCAGCAGACGACGTCGCGCGTGAGCTGAATGACCTGCGTGCACGGGCGTATGGTCCAGAACCCGACATCGAGGCCGATCCGGCGGCCATGTCGCGGTTGATCGAACTCGAAGCGGCCAATATCGCCGCTGTGACCCCCGTTAGTGTCACCGCGTCTGCCGACCACCACACGTCTGGTGCGACACCAATGTTTGCTCCGGCCTCTGGTGACGCCGCGGAAGGCTCACGACCGCCGGGGGCGGAGCCGATGATCCCGACGACCTCGGGCGAGGGCGCCGGGCGCCCGGCGCGGCACCGCGCGACGCTGCTGCGCAGCCGTGCATGGTTCGTCGTAGGGGCGGTCGTGATCGTCGCGTCCCTCATCTATGCCGCGATCTGGCTCCTCACACCGCACCCTGATGCGACGCTGCATCCGACCGCGGTCGAGCCGGACAACAGTGTCATCCAAGAGCTGACCGCCGATGTAGGCAACCCGGACATCTCCACGCTGCGCCACTTCGAGCGGTACCGCGAAATAGCCGTCTGGTCCGTCGACAACGGCTCTGGCGACATCTGCCTCCTCGCCTGGGACCGCGGAGGTGGCAGCGGTCGATTCGAATTTCAGTGCCTGCCCCCTGCGGTCGAGCTCGCCCTCCATATGCCGGTAGTCGCGGAGGCAGGCGACAGCTTCGGTGAGTGGCTCGCAGACGGCAGCGTCATCAGCCTTCACCTCCGCGAGAACACCGTGGACGTTGTCGTCCACCCTCCACCAGTCGACTGAGCCGCACCCATCACAGCTCGCGTGGGACGCGACCTGCGAGCCGCCACTGCCGACGGAACGGTCGGCAGCCCAGCGATGGACTGACGGGCGTGCGCGCCTACGGCTAACCCGCGCCTGACGAGCGGGGCTCGATCAGCGGTTCCTGATCGCGCCGCGATGACCCTGGCGCGAGCGCGGGAAGCGAACCGTCAGGCATGAGGCTTCGGCGATCGCGGCCTGTGAGCATGCACGCCCACGACGCCGCTCCGCGTGCTCGGGTGCGATTGCGTGGATGGTTCATCTGTGTAGGTGACGAGCCGTCTACTGTGGTGCTCGCTGACGGGACATGTCGGAACACGCCTGCGGCAGCCGGCTGTCACCGGTCTGGTGGCACTCGTGAAAGTCAGGCATCCTGAAGCCAGCATCGCGTCGGTACCCAGAGTCGGCCCGCCGGACTCGATAAGTGAGACCGCGCTGCTCACCACGCCGGCCCAGCGGCCCTCGGCTGCTGTGGCGGACTGCCAAGAGGGTCTTGTCACCGGAGGCGGCGATGTGGCTTTCCCGTGTCGCACATATCACCATCCCCTTCCTGTTGCTCGCGGCGATTTCTGGTTGCGCTGCCGACCCGCTCGACGCCAAGCGCACGGCCAGCACCGCGATTCTCGAGGCGGGCGTTCCCGACGACGCACCGGGATGCTCCGCCGCCATCGCCGTCGACGGTGAGGTGGTGTGGGCTGAGGCGCGCGGGCTCGCGAACCTCGAAACCAACACAGATTTTGAGACGTCCACCCCAATTCACGTGGGCTCGGTGGGAAAGCAGTTCACCGCGATGGCGGTGCTCATACTCGCCGACAGAGGCGAGCTGTCTTTGGATGATTCACCCGCCGTCTACCTGGACGGGCTGCCGGAGTGGGCGCAGCAACTGACGCTGAACGACCTGTTGCACCACACCTCTGGGATCGAGGATGTGCTGTCATTGCCGCCGAGCGTCTTCGGCACGCCGCCGATGACGAACGCCGACGCCCTCGAGTTCGTGAGAACCAGTCCGCTCGCCCATCCCGGAATCCCGGGCGAGTTCCACTATTCGAACACGAACTATGCGCTGCTCGCGGACATCGTTGCCGCGGTCACCGAGACGGAGTTCGCCGCGTGGATGCAGGCGAATGTTTTCGCGCCGTTGGATCTGGAGGCGAGGATCGGGCCGTCGGTTCCCTCTGATCCCAGGGGCTATGAGGGGGATGCGAGCGCCGAGTTTGCCGAGGTGGAGGCGTGGCCGTGGGTGCTGAGCGGAGCTGGCTTCGTGACGATGACGGTCTCGGATCTGGTTCTCTGGGGTGATCAGTTGCGTGAGCCGTCATTGGTGAGCGCCGAGACGCTGGCAGATGCCCTCAGCAACGGGGCACCTCTGGACGATGGATCCGCCTACGGGCCGGGCCTCTTCCTCTTCCCGGACGGCTCACTCGGACATCCCGGAGACGGAGCAGGTCTCTACACCGCGTTCGGGGTCAGCGCGGACCGGCAGACCACGGGCGCCATCTCGTGCAACCAGGACGGGATCGATGTGGACGGTATGGCCGACGACCTCGTCGGAATCTGGTTCACTGAGCGACCCTATCAATGAGCCGTCGCAGAACCACTGCCGCGAACGCTCAGCGGGGGGCCAGGACGGCCTGAGCCGTAGCGATCGCGGCGGCCAGCGAGATACGCCTAGGCGAGAGTGTTTCGCGATCGAGTCACAGGCGTCCCGCAGTGGTCCGTAAGCCGGTCCGCTTGCGGGCGAGGAACGAAGGCCGGGCCATGTCCGCGCAACTCGGCTCGATCATGCCGATCGACGATTAACCGTGGTACCGGAAGCCAAAGGTCGATACTCGATCCTCAAGGCACGCAGGTGCACCCGTGCACGCCCACCGGCCCACGGCGCCCCACGCTCACGGGCGCGGCCGTCGGGCTCCGGGCCGTGATCGTGGAGCACCGGAGGTTCGGAGGGTGGCGGAGGGAAAGCAGGGTCGCACAATCGCGGCACGGAGCGTGGCGGAGTTGAGATGAGAACCGCAGCGACTCCGGCCGCGCGCCGCTATGGCGTCCACCACGGCCGCAGCGGAAGGTCGGCATCGTCGCTGTTCCCCCGGGAGTTGACGGCCAGAACGTGGTGCAGCTCGATCCCGCCCGATTCGAAGGCGAGCCGTGATCCGGCCATGTAGAGGCCCCACACCTTCGCCGCGGGCAGTCCGATCTCGGTGACCGCTTCGTCCCAGTGCTCGACGAGGTTCGCGCACCAGTCACGGAGCGTCAGTGCGTAGTGGGGGCGCAGGTTCTCCTCGTGCAGCACTTCGAGCCCGGCATCCTGTGCCTCGGTGACGATGCGACCGGAACCGGTCAGCTCGCCGTCCGGGAAGACGTAACGGTCGATGAACCCCCGCGCCGCGGGCTCGGTCTTGTTGTCGCTGCGGGTGATGCAGTGGTTTAGCAGCAGGCCTCCCGGGCGTATCCGCGAGCACAGGAAGCGGAAGTACGCCGGGTAGTTGCGCACCCCGATGTGCTCGAGCAGCCCGATCGACGACACCGCGTCGAAACCGGTCTCGGCGATGTCGCGATAGTCGCCATACCGCACCTCAGCGTGCTCCAGCCCTTCGTCGGCGATGGCGCGCTGCGCCCACCCGGCCTGCTCCTGCGACAGCGTCACTCCGAGGGCGTGGACGCCCCGACGAGCGGCGTAGCGCACCATGCCGCCCCAGCCGCAGCCGACGTCGAGCAGCCGGTCGCCCGGCTTCAGCCGCAGCTTCTCGAACACGAGCCGGTACTTGTTCTCCTGTGCCTCCTCCAGCGAAGCGTCGAGGTGCGGGTAGCACGCGCACGTGTAGGTCATCGACGGGCCGAGCACCCACTCGTAGAAGATGTTCGAGACGTCGTAGTGGTGGTGGATCGCCTCGGCATCACGCGACTTGCTGTGCCGCAGGCCACCGGCGATGCGCCTCCAGCGCGGGGGCACCTCCTGCGGCGGCGGCGCGACCGGGCGCAGATGCTCGATGCCGATCGAGCGGACGATCCGGGCCATGAGCCGCGGCGATGCTCGCGTGAACTCGAGGCTCTCGAGCGTCTTGAGCAGCTCGTATGGGTCGCCGGGGTGCACACCTCGGATGTCGAGATCGCCGGCGATGTAGGCGCGCGCGAGCCCGAGATCGCCTAACCCGGTGACAAGATACGTCGTGCCGCGGGGTGTCTTCAGGTCAAGGGCGAAGGGCGCGTCGGGAGGGCCGGCCGTGCTGCCGTCATACGCGGTGAAGCGCAGCGGCAGCCGGCCCGACGTGAATATCTCAAGCACCTCGGCGAGCGTGAGTTTTCCGGACTCCGCGTCGGCCGTGCCGGCCGCGTCGCCATCGGCCGAGGCATCCGTCCGATCCTTGGATGTGGTCATCGTCGTTGCACAGCCTTCTGATAGAGGTCGAGCAGTCGCCCGTCGGGGTCGTACCGCCTTTTCGCCGCTCGATAGTCCGCCCCGCCGTAGAGCGAGTCGAAGTCCTCCCGCGAATAGAACGCGTCGGAGTACAGCGATTTATGCCCGTCGAGCTCGCACACCTTCCGCTCGATCAGCCGGTTCGTCTCGCCTTCAGTCGCCCCGACCGGAACGGTCGACCAGAAGCCGACGTTGACGTAGGTCTCGGCTGGATGCAGCGGGTAAAGCGGCCACGCGTGATGGTCGCGCAATCGCAGCGGACAGAGCCAGATGGGCGTGATCGGCACGTTCCCGAGGAACCAGTCGACGAATTCGGCGCACCGGGCGATCGGCACTTCGACGTCCTGGATCACGCGCTCGCGCGCGGGGCGCCTGTGCAGCTTCTCGAGGCGATCGCCGATGTCGAATCGGCGTTCCAGCCGCATGAGCCTGCTGTACGTGGCGCTGCTGAGGTAGCGTCGGGGCCACACGCGACGGACGAAGGGATGCTGCGCCCCGAACGCCGCCGAGCACCAGAACCAGTCGGTGTCCCACCGCCAGAGGTAGTCGTGGATGGTGAGCCGGTCGGCTTTCCCGGCGTCGTCGTGCTGGATGGACCGGTAGTAGATGTGTCGCCCCGTGTAGTCGCTGACCGGGCCGGGCGCGGAGCTCTGGGTCCCGACGCACAGATAGCTCTCGTCGGCGCTGAACACCACGCCGTCGAGATAGTCCACCGGCACGTCGTCCAGTCGACGCGTTGCGACGATGCGGTCCATCGCCGCCATCAGATCGGCGATCGTGTGAAAGCGCACCTGCCGGAGGGTCACGAACGGCTGGACCGTCTCGAGTTCGATGCGCAGACGCACCGCGTAGCCGAGAGTGCCGTAGGAATTGGGAAACGCCCGGTACAGGTCGGCGTGCTCGCTCGGGGATGCAGTGATCACCTCCCCCGCGCCGGTGAGGATGTCCATCTCGAGCACTGATTCATGCGGCAGCCCGCTTCGGAACGACGTCGACTCGATGCCGAGGCCCGTGACCGCGCCGCCGAGCGTGATCGTCTTCAGTTGCGGCACGACGAGGGGTGCCAGCCCGTGCGGCAGTGTCGCGGCGACGAGATCCTTGTAGGTGCACATGCCCGCGACGTCCGCCGTGCGACCCTCAGGATCGACGCGGATGACTCCCGTCAACCCCGACGTGTCCAGGCCGGGGGCGGCAGTTACCGAACGCGAACGGAACAGGTTCGAGGTGCGCTTGGCGAGCCGGACCTGCGCGTCCGGCGGCAGCGCCCAGTAGCTCTCGAGCAGCCGCCGCACGCCGGCGGCGTGCGCAGTGCGGGCTTCGGTCGCGGGTGCGGACACGACCCCCACGCTAGTCCGCGGCGGGGTTCGGGTGAAGGATCCCGCTCCCTGCCGGTCTGGTCGTTTCACAGCCACCCCCGCGCTCGTGTCGAATTCGTTGCCGAGGTGGGCAAGTGTGGGCCCGAAGCACGACGTCGCGTGCACCAGGGGGTCGATCAGCGAGCGGGTTCCCGCGGCCGTATCAGGAGCACGGATCCGAGGAGGACAAGTCCTACGAGCGTGGACCACATCGAGATTGCCATGACCACAGCATCGCCCGGCAGCATCGCGCACCCGGCGGAGGTGTCCTCGTAGGAACAACTGCGCCACGGCTGGAAGAAGTAGATGACCGTGATGATCCCTGCTACGACCGTGATGCCGGTGCTGACGAGGATGACGATCTTCCGCGTCCGAGCGTCCATGGCCTCACCGTACTGTCTTCCCGCTGGCCCGCCCGCTGGTCGGTCCCTCCGCGCGCGGTTTGACTAGACGAAGGCCGCCGACTGCGGCCCCAGGTGTCGCTCCGCAACCGCAGGGCACGGGCCGGCTGCCACGCCAACACCGACTTCCTGGATCCGCTGTTGCCCGGGTATCGATCAGGCCGCTGCGTGGCGAGCGAACAGCGCGTTTAGCACCGACCGCAGCCGCACAACCCCCTCATCTGCCGGCAGGGTTGCAATGGCGTCCGCCTCGCCCGCGAAATCGATGCCCTCCTCGGCAAGCAATTCCCGAAGCGTGACGCCGTCGAAGCGGATTTCGTGGAGCCTTGCACCTACTTCTGTGCCGGCGTAAATGTTTAGATCGGTGCAGGCGCCGTCATCGTCGTATTGAATTGTCAGTGCCAGCCCCGGAAACCGTTGGCGGAACTCGACATGCGGCGCGCAGTAGATGATCCCGATGTCGTCGCCGACCCCGGACTGACCTGCTTGGAATCCGTTGGCGATCATCAGTGGATTTAGCTCAGCGCAAATGAGATCCGCGAGAGCTTGGGGTTCCAGGTGCCCGTCCACGCTCCGATCTTCTCGCGTATGCCCACAGTGCACGGCAAACCGTCGCTCTGCGAGCGTCGTCATGAACGTTTGAGTTCGGGTCGCGGATTAGCCTGCCACGAGAAGTGCCCGGGCACGAGCGTTGACGAGGATGTCAACGTTGTCGGTGCGCTGCTCCGCGGACCCACGGCCATACGGAAGTGTTCTCACCTCGTCGCGAACGATGCCACCGAGTAGTTGGCTCACGATCGATGGGTTCGGGTGGATGTGGGGGCGATCCCAGAAGGGCACGATGGCCTGCGTCGCCATGGTGAGGCCGAGAGTGTTCTGCTCGCGCAGCAACACCTCGAGTGCACGGGCGAGGCCGGACTGTCGCTCGGCGTCGTCGTCTGAGTGGAGTGTCTTGTTGAGCGGCTCGCTAAGTTCCTTCGCGCGTGTGAGGCGGTTGAACGACGTGCCGAACCATTTCGCGTAGGGGGGCCAGCGTCGTTCGAGCATGAACGCCAGGTGCATGGTGATCTGAGTCAGGCGGGCGGCGATGACGCGAGAGCCGGCTTCGTCGCCGACCTCGGCGGCGCGGCTCATCAGCGGGAGTTCCTGCGCCAGGCGGATCCAGTCGCACGCGAGGATGTAGCGCCAAACGTCGTCTGGGTACCAGGCCAGCGCATGGCGGGCCGCAATGAGCGCTCCGTCGGTATCAATGAACACGGGACCGGCGGTGACCTCGAGTGCGGCTTGTCCGGTGAGCGACAGCCAGTCTTCGACGGACAGGCCTGTGCGCGGGTCGAAGCCCAGGCGCACGTCAAGAAACTCGGAGACTGAGGTGACGTCCACGTGGTGGCGGCGCTCGGTCTGACCGGTGAATGCGAAGCGGGTCGGGAGTCCCTCGTACGTTTCGGGAAGCTGTCGCTCGAGTTCTCGGTCTACCTCGTCGACGGCGTCCGCCGGTACGAACAGGTTCAGTCGGAGGCCCCAGTCATGGTCTTGGGAGGTGTCGTCATCGAACCCAAGGACGTCGGAGCCCGAACCGACGCGGCCCGCCGCATATGGGAGGTGAGGGAACCGCTCCGCGAGTATTGGACGCACCAGATCTGAGTGGTAACGCCGCGCAAGATCGACGCCGCTCCAGCCGGTTTGCTTCACGGTTCGATCCTGCACGACTCGACTGATCGCGTGCGAACGCGGGTCCGCGAACGGGCGACCGGAGACGGTCTCCTGAGCGCGCAGGAAACCTCCAGCGCTCGTTCTCGTGTCTCCGCGTCTGCAGGCCCCGTCGTCTGGCTCGCCGACTGATGCTAGCCCTCGAGCAGCGCTGCGAGCGAAGCCAGGTCGCGCTCCAGGCTGTGCTGAACCTCGGCAGACATTCCCCTTGCCAGCTGCGCTTCGGCTGGCCCATCGAGCCATGCAGACAGTGTGACCTCGGTATGGTCGAGCCCTTCGACGGCCTCGTGGTGCACGGTCAACTCCGCCCCATCGAGTTCGGTGGTGTCGGCATAGACAAAGCCCGGCCCCACCGTCGTGATGCGGAACGGCGACTCTTGACCACCGACCGCTTTCAGGACTCCGCGGGCGCCCACGCCGAAGGGCTCTGACAGCCTGAAGTACTCCATACTCGGCGCCCACTCGGGGTGCGTTTCGATAGCGCACCAGCGCTCGAAGAACAACGAGGCCGGGGCACTAGACGTGCGGCGGGTTCGCGCAATCTCGATCACGAGTTTTTCCTATGTCAAGTGTTAGGCCGCGGCGGGAAGGCTCGCGGGCGTTTGGAGCGGTTGCTGGTCGGCGTGGAGGGTGGCGGCAGGGAGTTCAATGAGCAATGCCTTCGAGATCACTGAGTCGGTTCAATTCGGCCATGGTCGGCGCTCCTTCCCAGTCACCAACCACGGTGCAGGCGAACGCGCCGGCCGCTGTGGCTCGCTCGAGGCGACGGTGCAGGGGGAGGACGTCTTCCCTGCACAGGCTGAGGTAGCCGGCGACGAAGGCATCGCCCGCTCCCATGGTGTCGATCGCGGCGACGGGGTAGACGGGTTGCTCGTCAAGAACGAAACCGTCACCTTGAGCCACTCGAGCATCGTCGCACGAGATGCGCCGCGCTGAACGGTCATGGGTCCCTCTGCGCGCGGTCTGCCGACGGCAGAGGTTCGGTCCAAGCGGCGGGAGAGACCGTCGCCATCACTGACGGCGTGCCTGATTGACGGCGGTGATGAGGAACGAACTCTTGATAGCGAGTGCGTACCTCTTGTCGAGTGGAACGGCGTGCGGGTCATTCAGTGCCAGCTCGACATCCTCGACGCCGACGCCTGCCAGTCGCGCAATGTTGCCGGGTGTGAGCCGGCACTCGATCGTCAATGACTCAAGGATCCCCTTGAGTCGCTCGTCGTTATCGCTCTGCATCCCGTCCGCCAAGCAAGCGGCGAGCAGGGACACTCGGACGCTGTCGTTTCCCGTGAGTACCGGCGGGTTCGTGGAGAGGCCCGGAGATTCCGCCGCTCCGGCGCGCAGGAAGTGCGCCAGGGTCTCGGACGCAATCCCGGTCATCGCGTGCAGAGCGTCTTCTGAGATGCCGCCGGCAGCGATGACACTACGAAGTTGATCGGCTGGATCTGCAGTCGTCGTCAAAACTCGTGTTCCTTTCGGGGCGATGGCGGTGGGATGGGCAGCAGCAGTGAAGACGAGGAAGCTCGGACAGCTTCTCACCCCGGAGTCTGACAGCGCACGGACGCCGGTCCCTGTGCGTCCATCGACGAGCCTTGTGTCGACTGCGAGGTGCGGGCTCGCGCAAGTGAGTCCGTTCGGCCGCTCTAGCGCGTCGTGCCGACGAGGAGTGTGTCGCCCACTAGCTCGGCGTTGCTTTCCGACAACTGGTCCGGGTAGTCCGCGAGCTCTACCCTCAACCCGCTTCCGATCGTCAGAGCTATGGGCGCGCCGGCGCAGCCCGCCCAGGGGCCGGCGGTGTCCTCTTCGAGGAGGATGATGCACGTCTCGTTGATTCCTTCGCTCCGGACCACCCAGTAGCGATTGCCTGTTGAATCTTCACCCACATACCTGCTGGTCTCGGCGTCAACCTCGGCCGTGAGGTCTGCGGGCAGCTCATCTACAGCAGTGCGCTGGCGGTCCAAGATTGCGGGTGTGCTGGGTTGCGCGCATCCCGCGAGCGCCGCCCCCAGGACGAGGAAGGCAAGAACCAAGACGGGGACGCGGCGCTTCATGGCGTGAGCCGTAGGGGTGGCCAGGGCCAGCGTGCAAGCAGCGTCGCCTAGGGGGTTCGTGATTGCCCGGATGCCGGTCCTTCATCGGACGGGTCGAATGCGGTCAGGACTCGGAAATGGCCTTCGCAGCCGTGCCCCCGACTTGAGCCCCATAGAGGACGAATCCGAGCGCGGCAACCGCGGCAAGAAGCACCCCGATAGTCACCACGGGCATCGGAACGGGAACGAGAGCGAACGCCCCGCCCAGGATGCTGATGACTCCGGCGCAGACCGTCGCTCCCCGCGCTCGAACATGTGCGGCCAGCCAGGCTTCTTCACTCGCCATCGTGCTGGGAATCCGAATGCCCGCGAGCTGATTCCGCTTCATCCGCCCAGACGCTGCCGCATTCGCCATCCAGATGAGGAGGATGCCCGCGCCAACCATCACGACGAACAAGACGGCCCTCGCTATCCACTCGTTCTCCACAGCTCCGAGGCTATCTCTCTCCCGATCAGCTGCGGCTCGCATAAGCCAGCTTGCGCGATTGGCTTGCGCCCCTAGCCGGTCCCTGATCGAGCGGCTGTGCTGGTCGGGGCCGGCGACCCCTGCAGTGTCGAAGGTCCCGCCTCGTGGGCGCTCACCCCGTCAGCGCGGCTGGCGGGGACGCCGCCACGCTGGGTTCACCCACCGCGCTCCCACGTGCGGTAGGAGCGGACGGGCTGATTTTGCCCGCGCGGGCCCGCTAACAGATGCACGCCGCCGCGCTCTCGGTGGGTGGCGGATCCGCAATCTCCGGTGCCCGGCTTTCGGCCCCGCACCGAGGATCGCATAACCACCGGGCTCAGCCGACGCGGAGTTCCTCGGGCTCGACCACCACATCGACGAGGGCGCCGTTGCGCCAGACCGTCATCTCCATCCGCCGCCCGATCGCTCCCGCGACCATGCGGCGCTGCAGCGCGGTGGGGTCGGCGATCGCGACGCCGTCCAATGACAGCACGATGTCGCCGGTGCGGGCACCGGCTGCGGCGGCCGGGCTGTTCGCCACGACCGAGACCACCTGCATCCCGACCCGCGCCCCGGCCTTGAGTGCCACGTCGGGGCCGAGCGGCACCGTCGCACCGGCGATCCCGAGCCAGGCGCGCCGCACCCGGCCGGTCGTGCGCAAGGCCTCGATGATCTCGCGCGTCGTGGCGTTGATGGGCACGGCGAGTCCCAGTCCGATGCCGGCGACGGCGGTGTTCACGCCGACCATCCGGCCGGCGCTGTCGGCCAGCACGCCGCCGCTGTTGCCGGGGTTGAGTGCGGCGTCGGTCTGGATGACCTCGTCGATGACCCGCCCTGAGCGGGTCGGCAGCGATCGTCCGAGTGCCGACACGATGCCGGCCGTCACGCTTCCCGAAAAGCCGCGCGGGTTGCCCAGCGCGACCACGAGCTGCCCGACTCCCAAGGCGGCGGCATCCCCCATCCGCACCGGCGGCGGCGTCGGTCCGTCGGCGTGCAGCACGGCCAGGTCTGAGAGCGGGTCGGCGCCGATGACGGATGCCGCCGCCACCGTGCCGTCGGGGAAGGCCAGCTCGACACCCACCGCCCCTTCGACGACGTGAGCGCTGGTGAGGAGGTGTCCCCCATCAGTGATGACCGAGGCGCTGCCCGCGCCCATCCCCTGACGGGTGCGTACGCTCACCGCGGCGACCGACGGCAGCACCGTCTGCGCGACGCGCATCACCGTCGACGAGTACGCGTCGAGCGCCTCCCTGTCGTCCATGCGACCAGTGTCGACCTCTCACGGCTCACACGGCGCGAGTTCGCGCACGGCGGAAGCCTGGGGCCGACGTCAGTCCTCGGAATCCGCCACCGGCGAGGAGCCCGCCGATGAGTCCCACCAGTCGAGCACGCGGGTGCCCATCAGGGTGAGCCAGCGCGAGGGCTCCCCCTCGCGCGCGTCGACGTCGAACCAGGTCCGCCCCGGCAGCGGCGTCGTCTGCAGCCACGTGCCGTCGGGCTGCCGGGCCGCCCTCACGACGTCGATCGCCTCGGCGAGCCGCGGGTCGGGCGTCGTGCCTTCGAACAGCGCGACGTCGCGGAAGTGGTCGACCGCGGCGAGTGCGCTGTACCGGTGCCGGTTCGGGTTGACGAAGCGGGTCACGAAGTCGCCGACGACCTCGCCCGTGCTGGCGCGGAACATGAGCCGCCGCGAGAGCAGGTACTCCTCGCCGCCGTGACGGGCCCCGCGCATCTTCGAGTCGCCGGTGATCCGCTCGTACGCGAGCATGCCCCGCACGGCATTCAACGTCGAGTGGAACGACGAGCGGACGGAATCGCCCTCCTCGGCCTCGCAGTTCCAGCCGCCGTCGGCGAGGCGATGCTCGGGGAACCACGCGCCGAGCTGCGACACGTCAGCGCCGAGCCAGGCACCGCTCGCGAGCGTGTAGGAGTTGATGCAGACGTCGACCTCGCCGCCCCAGTAGGGCAGGTCCTCATACTCCCACCGACTGTGCGCTGCGAGCTTCTCAGCGGTGCCTTCGAGCACGGCAGCATCCACGCCCCACTCCCGCAGCTCTTTGAGCACCCATGTCGTCGCAACCCAGGGCTGACCCGGCGCCTCCGCCTCGGCGCTGGCGAAGAAGCCCGCCGGGAAGAAGGCACCCCCGGCCCATTGACCGTCGGCGTCCTGCTCCGCGAGGAGCCGCGCGCCGAAACCTTCGGTCGCGACGCGCGCTCGTGTCGCCTCCCACACGGCGGGCGGAGCGCCGACGAGGTCCCGCTCGACCTGCCAGCGCAGCGACGGGTCGGAGTCGAGCAGCCAGTCGAGCACGAGTCGCGGCGTGGACATGAGGGCAGAGTACCCAGGGCCGCCGACGTGGCACAGGGCCACGGCATCCGCTCGTCTGGATACTGTGAGGATCGTTGCCGGGTGCCCGGCGGCGAGGGAGGATTGCCCGATGCCCATCGTCGACAACGGCGTGTACGTCGCCGGACAGCGGATCAAGAATCCTACGAGCCTGGCCGAGACCTTCGAGTACACGCGCGCGCAGCATGGAATGGCCTGGATCGGGCTGTTCCGCCCCACCGCCGAGGAGATCGCGCAGGTCGCCGACGAGTTCTCACTGCATTCCCTCGCCGTCGAGGACGCCCTGACGGGTCACCAGCGGTCGAAGCTCGAGCGGTACGGCGACATCCTCTTCATCGTGCTGCGGCCCGCGCGGTACGTCGACGAGACCGAGACGGTCGAGTTCGGCGAGCTTCACGTGTTCGTCGGCCCGGACTTCATCGTCACGATCCGCCACGCCGAGTCTCCCGATCTGAGCCGCGTGCGCCACCGCATGGAGCGCGACCCGCAGCTGCTCGCCCTCGGTCCGGAGGCCGTGCTCTACGCGATCCTCGACGAGGTCGTGGACGAGTACACGCCCGTGATCGAGGGCGTCGAGAACGACATCGACGAGATCGAGGACGCTCTGTTCGAGAGTGGCGGGGTCACCCTCTCCAAGCGCATCTACGACCTGTCGCGCGAGGTGATCACCCTGCAGCGCGCGGTCGCGCCGCTCGCCGACATGCTCGAGGCCCTCCAGCGCGGGGCGCCCAAGTACGAGGTCGACCTCGAGCTGCAGCGGTCGCTGCGCGACGTGCACGACCACGCGCTGCGGATCATCGACAAGGCCGCCGCGTTCCGCTCGATCCTCGACAACGCGCTCACCGTGAACGCCACGATCGTGACGCAGCGCCAGACCGACACCGCGCTGCTGCAGAACGAGCAGGTGAAGAAGATCTCGGGCTGGGCCGCGATCCTCTTCGGTCCCACGCTCGTCGGCACGATCTACGGCATGAACTTCGTGTACATGCCCGAGCTGGAATGGCCGCTCGGCTATCCGATGGCGCTCGCCCTCATGGCAGCGACGAGTCTCACGCTGTACTGGGTCTTCCGCAAGCGGCACTGGCTCTGACGAACTCCTCGAGCTTCTTGGCGAGCTCCTCAGCCGGCGGTCGCGTTCTCGTACGCCCGCATGGCCGCGGCCTGCGCGTCGGCGAGCGCCTCTTCCGGCGTCTTGTCTCCGAGAAGAGCGGCCGTGACGGCGTTGTTCAGTTCGTTCTGGATGTCTTGACCCGCGGGCGAAGAGCCGAACGACCGGCCGTAGTCCAGCACGTCGTAGTACGTCGCGATGGTCTGGTCGAAGCCCGCATTGCCCGACTCCACGACGTATTCGTCGCGGATCGACTGGTCAGGACCGGGTGCGCCGGTGAACAGTCCGGTGTTGATGCCGCCGTCCTCTTCGCGCGTCGCGGCGCGGGCCGCGCCCGCCGCCGCCCAGGCCTCCTCGTTCGTCAGCGCGATCATCCAGGCGCAGGCCGCGGTGGGATTCTCCGCGCCGGCGGGAATCACGAACGCCTGTCCGCCCGCCACCGAGAACGGGTTGCCCTCGCTGTCTTTGAACGGCACCGCCTCGATCTGGATCTGGTCGACATACGGCGACAGCACGTTCGGGTACCACTGCGCGTTCACCTGCGCACCCACCTGGTCGGCGACGAACTGGTTGTTCTCTCCGAAGGTGTCGAACGAGTCGGTGAAGCTCTTGACGGAGGCGTAGCCGCCCTGCGCGTCGTTGATCTGCGTGAGCATGTCGATGCCGGCGATGTTGCTCGGGTCATCGAGCGTCGGAGTGCCGTCCTCGTCGGTGAGCTGGCCGCCCATGCCGAGGATCCACAGGGGCGCCTGGCCGGTGGACACCGGGTCCAGGCCCAGGCGCGTCGGAACGCCGCCCGACTCCTGGTACATCTTGCCGATCGCGCCGAGGAGGGCGTCCGGGTTGGACGTGTCGATCTCCTCGGTGGTGACGCCCGCCTCGTCCATCACCCTCTTGTTCAGGATGATCGCCGGCGGCTGGTAGAACTGCGGCACCGCCCAGACCTCGTCGTCGTAGCGCACGTCGTCCACGACGAACGGGTACCAGTAGTCGTCGGGCGTGACGTCGTGCGCTTCGAAGCACGCGTCCAGCGGGATGATGAGGTCCTGCGCCGCGTACTGCGTCACGTAGCGCCGGTCCATCTGCACGACGTCAGGCACGTCGCCGCTCGCGATGCGGGTGGTGAACTTCTGGGCGTCGAAGGCGGTCGCGTCGAGCTCGACATCGACGTCGCTCAGCTGCTCCTCCGCGTAGTCCAGGCGCGACTGGCCGACGTCGTCGGCGTTCTCGAAGCCCCATGCCGTGAGCGACCCGGTCGGCTCGGCATCGAAGTCGACGTCACCGCCCGTACCGCCGCCGCCGTTGCCGCCGCCTCCGCAGCCGGCGAGGAGGACAGCGGATGCCGCGAGTGCGGCGATTCCGATCATGCGCTTGCGCATCTGTTTCCCTTTCGATCCGGTGTTGTGTGTACGTCGTGGAATCGATGTCGGCCGCATCGCGGCATCCGTCTCATCCCTTCCTGCCCTGAGTCGCCACGCCTTCGATGAAGTAGCGCTGCCCGAAGGCGAAGATGATCAGCATCGGCAGGGTGACGAGGAACGACGCCACCATGACGTACTGGTAGTCGCCCTGGCCGCCGGCCGTCGGGCTGTACTTGGTCATGGCGTACGCGATCCCCAGCGGCGCGGTGAACTCGTCGACCGAGCCGGCGTTGAGGTAGATCAGGGCGGCCTGCAGGTTGTTCCAGCTGGCCTGGAACTCGAAGAGGAACACGATGATGAACGACGGGATCGACAGCGGCATCGCGATGCGCCAGAACAGGCCCCAGTAGCTGGCGCCGTCCAGGCGTGCCGCCTCGAACAGCTCCTTGGGAAGCCCCAGGTAGAACTGGCGCTGAAGGAAGATGTAGAAGGCCGAGCCGAAGAGGTTCATGCCCCACAGCGGCACCCACGTCCCGAGGAACCCGGTCTCCTTCCAGATCAGGTAGATCGGGATCATGGTGACGGCGCCGGGGAGCATCATCGTGGCGAGGACCAGGCCGAACAGAAGGCCGCGACCCGGGAACGTGAAGTACGCGAACCCGAATGCGACGATCGAGCTCGAGATCGCCACGGTCCCGGCCGCCAGCACCGCGATGGCGACGCTGTTCCACATCCAGCTCAGGAGGGGCAGCTGGTTCCACACTTCGACGTAGTTCTCGGGCATCCATGTCTTGGGGATGAGCGCGTTGTCGAACACCTCGCCGCGTGGCTTCAGGCTCGCCGAGAGCAGCCACACGAACGGGTAGAGGAACAGCAGGCCGAAGCCGATGAGGACGATGGTCAGGACGATGCGGCCGACGAAGGTCTTGGGCCGCGCGATGTGCCGGCGCCAGCGCGAGCGCTTCGGGACGGTGACCGCGACGGTCGCCGCCTCGGGCACGGCTCGGGTGACGCCCGGGGTCTGCAGCGACGCCGACATCAGCGGTCTCCCTCGTAGTAGACGAAACGGTTCCCGAACTTCACCTGGATGACGGTGATGATCATGATGATCACGAACAGCAGCCAGGCCATCGCCGCGGCGAAGCCGAAGTTGAACTGCCGGAACGCCTGCTGGAACAGATAGATCGCATAGAAGAGGGATGCCTCGGGGGAGGCGTTGCTCTGATCTCGCCAGAACAGCAGGAAGGCCTGGTCGAACACCTGGAACGCCGCGATCGAGAGCACGATGACGTTGAAGAACATCGCGCCGGAGATCATCGGCAGCGTGATCGAGAAGAACTTGCGGACCGCGCCGGCGCCGTCCAGAGAAGCCACCTCGTAGAGTTCCACGGGCACGTTCTTGAGGGCCGCGAGGAAGATCACCATGGTGCCGGCGACCGTCCACAGCGTCATGATCACGATGCTCGGCTTCACCCATGCGGGGTCCACCAGCCATTGCGGGCCTTCGATGCCGAAGACTCGCAGGAACTGGTTGATCGCTCCGGTGTTGCCGTTGAGCATCAGGAAGAAGACGGCGGCCGTGGCGACGGCGGGCGTCATCTTCGGCAGGTAGTAGAGCGTGCGCCAGAAGCCGGCCGCGCGTGCGGCGCGGTTGAGGAGCATGGCGAGGGTGAGGGCGAAGATGATCTCCAGCGGCACCGCCATCACGACGTAGAAGAGCGTGTTCGCGAGGGACACCCCGACGCGGGGGTCCTCGAAGAGGTTGGCGTAGTTCTCGAAGCCCACCGGCTTCGCCGTGTTGGTGGCGAGGTTGTAGTTGCTGAACGAGATGTACAGGCTGTAGACCATCGCACCCGCCGTGAACACGAGGAAGCCGATGATCCAGGGCGAGATGAACAGGTAGCCGGCCAGCGCCTCGCGCTTGTTGTAGTGCACCTTGACCTTGCGGGCACGCTCCCTGCGGCGGGAACGGCCGGCGCGGCCGCGACCGTCCCTCTCGTCGGACGCCTCGTGCAGCGCCTCGACGACGGCGTCGTTCTGCGGCGTCGTGATGCTCATCGCGGGTCCTCCCCCAGCGGGGCCTCCGCGTCGGGCTCACCAGGAGCCCGACGCCCAGTGTCAGGGGCCGTCATGCGCGTGATGCTAGACACGCCGTGTCGCGCCGATCACGGGGCTTGCGCGAGAGCCGTCTCGTGTGCTTCTGATCGAGGACCTGCGACACCGGGGCTGACGTTATCCACAGCTCGGCATCGAGCGATGCGCCCTCGCGCCGCGCATGAGAGTGTGGCCTCATGTATGGTCTCGGCGACTCGCATCCGATGATCTCGCCGGCCCTCCTCCGCACCGGTCACGTCCCGGTGTTCCTGCGATGACGACCGACCAGCAGACGCCCGACGAGCTGTCGGAGTTCGCGGACCTCATGCGGCGCGAGGAGGAGTTCCCCGGTCGCGGCTACGGGGTCGACCCGAGGGTGCGACGGGCCCGTCGCCGCCGTGGCTGGATCATCACGGCCGTCGTGTTCGCCCTCCTGCTCGGCGGGTCGGGAACCTACATCGGCTGGGCGCTGACCGCTCCCCTCGCCGCGCCCGACGCCGTGGTGTCGAGCACGCCCGTGGGGGCGGCGCCTGCTGCCGCCACCCTCGCCTTTCCGTCCCAGGGCGCGGCGGCCATCAGCGTCTCGGGAGGCGACGCCTACCTCGGTCCGACCGCGAGCGGGATCTGGGCGACGTCCGGTACCGATGAGGCGCGCGCCATGGCCAGCCTCACGAAACTGATCACCGCGATGGTCATCCTGGATGCGAAGCCGCTCGCCGACGCGAACGACCCCGGGCCGACGATCACCTTCGATAAGGCCGATCACGACCTCTATGACACGTACTACGTGATGGGCGCGACGATCGCCCGCATGCCGACCGGCAGCACGATGTCGTTGCGCGACGCGCTGGCCACGATGCTGATCCCGTCGGCCAGCAACTACGCCGAGGCGGTGTCGACCTGGGCGTTCGGCTCCCAGGGCGCCTTCCTCGATGCGGCGCGGAGGTGGCTCTCCGCCCACGGACTCACCGGCACCACCATCGTCGAACCGACCGGCATCAGCTCCCGCAACACCAGCACGCCCGCCGACCTCCTCATGATCGGCAAGCTCGCCATCGCCCATCCGGCGATCGCGAGCATCGCCGCGACGCCTTCACTGTCACTGCCCGGTCCCGGTGGGATGTCCAACACGAACACGCTTCTCGGGGTCAATGGGATCACTGGGCTGAAGACCGGCAACCTGGGCGAGGACAGCTACAACCTGCTGTACTCAGCGACCCTCGATGTGGGCGCGGCCGAGCCGCTCACCGTCGTCGGAGTCGCCCTGGGCGGAGCGACGCGCGAGTCGGTGAACCGCGACGTCATCCGCACGCTCGACAGCATCCGGGCGGGCTTCCAGCACGTGCCACTGGTGTCGGAGGGCCGGGAAGTCGGGTCCTTCTCGACGCCGTGGGGGTCGACCGCCCGGATGGTCGTCGCCGACGACGCGTCGATCTTCACCTGGTCCGACACCCCGATCACGGCGACGATGACGACCACGACGCCGAAGACATACGAGGACGGCGAGATCGTCGGCAGCATCACGTGGACGGCGGGTCCGAACACGACGACGGTCCCGCTCGAGGTCGACGGGACCATCATCCCGCCGACCGAGTGGTGGCGCCTGACGCACCCGTCCGAGCTCGGCGAGGGGTAGGCCGCGATACGGGCCGTCATGCGACCCTGATGTGCTCGGCCGATAGCGCTCCTATGATGTCGGCGTGGAGACGCTGAAGGCGGACGTCGTGCAGGACATCCGCTTCGCGCGCTCCGCTGACGGCGTCGGGGTCGCGTATGCGATGCATGGCTCTGGCCCGCCGTTGCTCATCGACGCGTGCTGGCTCAGTCATCTTCAGTTCGATTGGGAGAGCCCGGTTTGGCGCCATTACCTGGTCGAGCTTGGAAAGATCGCGACCGTCATCCGCTACGACGAGCGCGGCCACGGCCTCTCCGACCGAGGCGTGACCGACCACGGTCTGGAAGCCCGCGTGGGTGATCTGGAAGCGGTCGTGGCGGATGCCGGACTGGATCGGTTCGCACTCATGGCCATGGCGCAGGGCGGCCCGGTGGCGATCGAGTACGCGGCACGACACCCGGAGCGACTGACCCGCCTCATGTTCTACGGGAGCTACTCGGGCGCCCGGGCAGGGTCGAGTGCAGAGGAGCTGGAACTTCTCGCCGCGTTCGAGGCACTGATCAGAGTCGGCTGGGCACGTCCCACGTCCGAGTTTCGTCGCGTGTTCAGCAGCATGATGATCCCGGGTGGCACCGAGGAGCAGATGCGCTGGCTCGATGATCTGCAGAAGCAGGCGTGCGACAGCGAGACGGCGGTCATGTCGTGGTCCCAGCGACAGAGCACGGACTCCACCTGGCGTCTGCCGCAGCTGGATCTCCCGACGCTCGTCCTGCACAGCCGCAGCGATCAGATGAACGAGTTCCACCACGCGCGGGAACTGGCCGCCGGCATCCGGGGCGCACGCCTCGTGGCACTCGAGAGCAGCAATCACATCGTGCTTGCCGACGAGCCCGCCTGGCCGGCGCTCCTGCGCGAGATCACCGACTTCATGGAACCTGACCGGCGGCACGCACCCGACGTCATCGCCGACGACGTCGCTGCTCTCGTCTCGCGCCGGGAGCTCGAGATCCTGCGACTGGCAGCCGCAGGCCACGACAACGACGCGATCGCGGCGGAGCTGTTCCTCTCCGTGCGCACGGTCGAGCGCCACCTGCAGAACGCTTACGCGAAGCTCGGGCTGAGCGGCCGGACGGCGCGCACCGCCGCCGTCGCGCGGCTGCTCTCCCACGCATGACGCGTACGCGTCAGCCGCCAACAGCAGTACGCCCGTCGGCCCTTGCCTGCGCGTCAGCGCCGATGTGGCGGGCGGTGCGCGATTCCTACCGTGGTGGCATCACCCATCCACAGGAGGAAACCAGATGTCATCCTTTACCCGCACCACCGACACCGTGACCGCAACCGACGAAGACCGCGCGCTCAAGGCGAAGCACGCTGCGATGTGGGCCAGCGGCAGCTACCGCACGGTCGTCGAGCACGTCGTGCACCCCCTCGGCGGCATCCTCGTCGAGACGATCGACGTGCAGCCCGGGCAGCGCGTCCTCGACGTGGCCGCCGGCACCGGCACCTCCGCGATCCCGTCTGCCCGGCGCGGCGCCGAGGTCGTCGCCACCGACCTCACGCCCGAGCTCCTCGCGGTCGGACGCGACGCCGCCGAAGCGGAAGGACTCGACCTGACGTGGCAGACCGCCGACGCCGAGGCCCTGCCGTTCGCCGACGCCGACTTCGACGTCGTCCTGTCGAGCATCGGCGTGATGTTCGCTCCGCACCACGAGCTGGCGGCGGACGAGCTCGTCCGCGTCTGCCGTCCCGGTGGGAGCATCGGCGTCCTCAGCTGGACGCCGAACGGCTTCATCGGGGAGCTCTTCGCGACGATGAAGCCTTTCGCACCCCCGCCTCCCGCCGGGGCGTCGCCGGCACCGCTCTGGGGCGACGTCGACCACGTCCGCACGTTGTTGGGCGATCGTGTGGAGGGTTTCGTCGCGCACCAGCAGGGGCTACGGGTCGACCGATTCGGCGACGGAGCCCAGCTGCGCGACTTCTTCAAGGCGAACTACGGCCCGACGATCGCGGTCTACCGCTTCATCGCCGACGACCCGACGCGGGTCGCCGCCCTCGATGCGGACATCGCCGCGCTCGCCGACCGCTTCTTCCACGACGGCATCATGTCCTGGGAGTACGTCATCGTCACCGCGAAACGTCGTTAGGCGCGGCCATGTTGCATCCGCTGATGTACGAGGGCCTGCTCCCCGACAGTCGCGAGGTGAGCCGTGATGCCGCGGCACGCTACGCGTTCATCACCGCCCGCAAGGAAGCCGGACTGACGGGACGAGCTCGCCTCCGGGCGTGGCGTCTTCGCCTCGGGGCGTTGCGTCTTCGCCTGCGGGCGTGGCCCGTTCGTCTGGAGACTGGGCAGGTTCGCCCGGTCGCGAAGAGCTGAGGCTCGACATGGTTCTCGTGCTTGCGCTCGCCGCCCTCTGCCTCGTCGGCGCGATCAGCGCCATCGTCGCGTGGGCTCGGGACCCGCGACCGCCTCATCCGACCGCGTGGGACTACGACACCCGTCATCCGATGCTGTAACCCGCCGTGGAAGCCCGCGTCCTCTCACCGAGGACGCGGGCTTTCTCGCACGGCGGCACGGCGGCACCGCGCACGCGCGACCTGCTCCCGGGGGTCGTCAGTCCTCTTCGAAGGCGGCGAAGAAGTCGGCGCCGCCGAAGGTGCCGGACTCGAAGCACAGGTCAAGGGCGCGACCCGCAGCACTCGTGTTCCAGGCGCGCTGGGTGCGCGAGGTGAGCGATACGCACGCCGGCTTCCCCGCGACGCCATCGCCGTGCTCGGTTCGCTCGCCGCCGGAATCCCGCGTGGATCCCCTCACCGCGCTGTCGCGCTGAGCGTCTCCTCGCTGCTGACCTGCGGCGACCGCCTCGCCGGCTCTTCGCATAGGCAAGCGTGAGACGTCGCGCCGCGCCTACGATCGGTGCATGACCGACTCCTCACTCGTTCTCGTGGCCAACGCGGGCGACGGCAGCATCAGCACCTTCCGGCTCTCGGGCGATTCGATCGAGCGGCTCGCTGTGAGCGGTGGCCTTCCTGGCTGCTCGTCCTTCGTCGCGGACTCGGCCCGGGACCTGGTCTACGCGGCGGTGAAGGGCGGGTCGGATGCCGAGCCGGCGGGCATCGTGACGCTGCGCCTCGACCGCGAGACCGGGCGGCTCGACCCCGTGTCGCGGCTCGATCTCCCGGACGGCGGCATGAACTATCTCGCGCTGTGCAGGGACGGCGCGGGTCTCCTGGGCGCCTCCTACGGCGGCGGCTACGGGATCAGCTGCGCGGTCGCCGATGGTGTCGTCGGCGCCCCCGTGTCACGTATCGAGTTCCCCAACCTGCACGCGGTGTTGCCGAGTGCGGGCGGCCGGTTCGCGTACTTCGTGTCGCTCGGTGCCGATCTGGTCGCGCAGTACGCGCTGACCGACGACCTGCGGCTCGTGGCGCTGGAGCCGGCGACGGTAGCCGCGCCCGAGGGCAGCGGTCCCCGGCATCTCGTGATCAATGACGCGCAGGACGCTGTCTACGTGCTCACCGAGTTCTCCGGGCAGGTGCTCCACTTCACACGCGACGCCGAGGCGGGGACCCTCGAGCTGCGGGACGCCGCAGACGCCTTCGACCCGTCGAAGGGCCTTCACCACAGCCGCTTCGGGGCCGATCCGCGCGCAGATCACCTCATCTGGGGCGCCGACCTGCACTTCGGCGCCGGCGGGCGCCGGCTGTGGTGCTCGGAGCGGACGGAGAGCACGCTCGGTGCGGTGTCGGTCGCGGACGATGGCTCGGTGTCGGCGCCCGAGCGCTTCGTGGAGACCGAGCCGCAGCCGCGCGGCTTCGCCCTCAGTCCGGACGGCGCACACCTGATCGCTGCGGGCGAGCGGTCGACGACGATCTCCCTCTACGCCGTAGACGGTGACCGCCTCGAGCTGCTCCGGCGAGCCGAGACCGGTCGCGGTGCGAACTGGGTGCGCTTCGTGTGACGTTGACCGCCGAAGAGCGGGTGGGAAGTCGACCCGCCTCGGGCGGCCCGCGACCGAGACGCCGTCGGCCGTGCGCGACCGCCGGCCTGCGACGTGAGGCGCCGCCGGCCGTGCGCGACGGCCGGCAGCGCGGGATCACACCGTCAGGAGCACCTTCGTCGCGCGCCGTTCGTCCATCGCCCGATAGCCCTCGGCCGCGTCCTCGAGGGGCAGGGTGAGATCGAAGACCTTGCCCGGGTCGATCCGGCGGTCCCAGATCAGCTGGATGAGCTCGGGAAGGAAGCGGCGCACCGGCGCCGGCCCGCCGTGCAGGTGCACGCCCGAGAAGAACAGCTCGAGTCCGTCGAGCGACACGTCGTGCGAGACCCCGACGTAGCCGATGTGACCGCCGGGCCGCGTCGCGCGGATCGCCTGCATCATGGACTCCTGCGTGCCGACGGCCTCGATCACGCTGTGCGCGCCGTAGCCGCCGGTGAGCTCCTTGATCCTCGCGACGCCCGCATCACCGCGCTCCTCGACGATGTCGGTGGCGCCGAACTCACGGGCGAGGGCCTGGCGGTCGGCGTGACGGCTCATCGCGATGATCCGCTCGGCTCCGAGCTGCCGGGCGGCGAGGATGCCGAGCAGTCCGACGGCGCCGTCGCCCACGACAGCGACGGTCTTGCCGGGGCCCGCCTCTGCGGCGACGGCGGCGAACCAGCCGGTGCCGAGGACGTCGGATGCCGCGAGCAGCGACGGGACGAGGTCGGCGTCGGGCATGCCCGGCGTGGCGACCAGGGTGCCGTCGGCGAACGGGACGCGCGCGTACTCTGCCTGCGTGCCGAGGGCACCCATCGGGTACGCGTGGATGCAGCGCGACTGGTATCCGGCCTGGCAGATCTCGCAGGTGTTGTCGGAGGCGAAGAACGACCCGACGACGAAGTCGCCCACCCGGAGCGTCTTCACCTCGTCGCCGATCTCGGCGACGACGCCGACGTACTCGTGCCCCATCGGGGTGTGATCGACGTCGTCGTCACCCCGGTAGGGCCACAGGTCCGACCCGCAGATGCAGGTGGCCGCGAGGCGGATGATCGCGTCGGTGGGCTCGACGATGGCCGGGTCCTCCCGCTCCTCGACGCGAATGTCACCGGGTGCGTACATGACGACGGCGCGCATGTGGTTCTCCTTCGTGTGGGTCGCACCCAGTGAACCCCGTCGGCAGCGCCTCAGCCAGGTGCGGCTCTGACCGGTACCAGGAGGACCCCCTTCGCGCCGCTGTCGGCCGTTCTTCTCCTCACGATTCAGGGGTTGCTTTGTTCGAAACTATGTTCTAAACTCGACTCATGCTTGAACCACCCTCTCCCCCCGACATCGAGGGTGGGGCGTGGCCGATCGGGAGCGGCGATGAGTTCATCCCGCCGGTTCCGGATGCCGTGGACCTGGTCGTCGAGACCGCGGTGATGATGTCGGTGTTCGCGGCAGAGCGGCTGACTCGTATCGACTCCATGCGTCGCGAGCTGCTGCAGGAGGCGATCGATCGCGGCGAGGGCGTACGCGACATCGTCGAACGGTCCATCCGGCTCGAGCTGGCGGCGGCGATGCGGGTCACCGAGTATGCCGCCGGCCGCCTGCTCGCACGTGCCGAAGCGCTCGCACGACGCTACCCTTCCGCTCTCGATGCCCTGAGTGCGGCCCGCATCACCGAGACGCACGCCGAGATCATCGCGGATCTGCTCGACGAGGCGCCGGCCGAGCTCCGGGAACAGCTCCTGCGGCGCGCGGTGCCGCTGGCCGAGTCCGAGCCGGTGGGCACATTCCGGCGAGCGCTGCGCACCCTGATCGAGGCCGCACAGGCGACGACACTGGAAGAGCGACACCATCGAGCGGTCGCGCAGCGCCGGATCATGGTCGAGCGCGGGCCGGACGCCATGGCGGGCCTCTGGATCTTCGGCCCCGAAGTCGAGATCCATGCGATCCATAACCGCATGACCCAGATCGCGAAGGCGATCGGACGAGTCGACGGCGAGACCCGCACTCTCGATCAGCTGCGCGCCGACGTCGCCGCCGACCTCCTGATCGACGGCACCACCGACCACCTCCCGTCCGAGGCGTCGGGCATCCGCGCACAGGTCGTCGTCACCGTTCCGGTCCTCGCCCTTCTCGACGACGAGTACGCAGATGCCGGCGAATCGCCGGTCGTCGAGGGCATCGGCCCGATCCCGCTGTCGAAGGCACGCGAACTGTGCGGCGGCGACGCTCGGTGGATGCGGGTGCTCACTCACCCCGAGACCGGAATGGTGCTCTCCGTCGGTCGAGACAGCTATCGCCCACCCGCCGCCCTGCAACGGCTCGTCAGATGGCGCGCCGACCGGTGCATGGGCCCCGGCTGTGCGATGCCGGCATCTCGCTGCGAGATAGATCATCAGATCCGGTGGGCCGACGACGGCGAGACAGGCCTCGACAACAATCTGCCGTTCTGCAAGGGCCATCACCTCGTGAAGGACAACACCGACTGGAGCGTCCGCCAACTCGAAGGCTCGGGGGGAGCTGTGGCGTGGACCTCCCCCACCGGACGCCAGTATGTCGTGCGTCCGGAACGCAAGGTCCCCGTGTTCACCGCTTCAGGCTCCGCCTCCTCCCGCCTCGCCGGCGATGGCGCGGACGCGCCCTTCTGAGGGCGAGCGACCCACGCCCGGAAGGTCATCGGTCGCTGAGGTCAACCGTCGCTGAGGTCACTGGTCGCTGAGGTCACTGGTCGCTGAGGTCACCGGTCGCTGAGGTCACCGGTCGCTGAGGTCACCGGTCGCTGAGGTCGACGGCCCGCATCGCCTCCGCGAGTGCGGCGTTGTGCGCGTCGAGGTGGGCGGCGATGCCGTCGCGCACTTCGGCGGGCTTGTTCTGGCTCAGCTTCGCCCGGGCATCGAACCGCGTGACGCGCAGGCGCAGGCCGACGGTCCCCTTCGCGATGCGGCGGGTGCCGGTCTCGTCCTCGGCGAGGCTGCGACCGTGCGGATGCCCCTGCTCGAAGTGGTCGGTGAGCTGCGCGAGCATGGCGTAGTTCGCCTCGTCGGAGAGGATCTCCGGCGTGCCGTAGAGGTGGGCGGTCACGTGGTTCCACGTCGGAACGAGGTCGCCCGGCGCGTACCAGCTCGACGACACATAGTCGTGCGGCCCCTGGATGATGACGAGCATCTCGTGCTGTCCGAGCTCGTGGAGCTCGTCGTCGGGTCGCCCGAAGTGACTGAGCACGACGATGTCGTCGGCCTGCTCGTCGAGGAGCACGGGATAGTGCGAGGCCACCAGCCCGTCGGGGGTGTGCGAGACGAACGTGGCCCACGGGTGGTGGCGGATGAGCTCCTTCACCTGCTCGGGGTCGGTCATGAGGTAGCGCGGCGTGTGACGCATCAGGGGGTGTCCTTTCGGGTGAGTCGGGTGCGGACGGCGAGGCCCGCGCAGGCGATGACGGCGAGCCCCCCGAGCAGGGTGGGCATGCCGATCCGCTCGTGCAGGAGGACGGCGGACCAGAGGATGCCGAGCACGGGCTGAACGAGCTGCACCTGGCTCACCTGGGCGATCGGGCCGATCGCGAGACCGCGGTACCAGGCGAAGAATCCCAGGAACATGCTGACGACCGCGAGATAGGCGAACGCCGCCCACTCGACCGGTGCGGCAGCGGGCGGCTGCTGGACGACCGCCACGATCGTCGCGACGATCATCAGCGGCGCGGCCAGCACGAGCGCCCACGACACGGTCTGCCAGGCACCGAGCTCGCGCGCGAGCAGACCGCCTTCCGCGTAGCCCATCGCGCACAGCACCACCGCGAGGAACAGCAGCAGATCGGCTTCGTGCAGTTCTCCGAGCCCGCCGTTCTGCAGCGATGCGAAGGTCATGGCCGCCACCGCCCCGAGGCTCGCGAACACCCAGAACGACACGGCCGGTCGCTCCTTGCCGCGCAGCACCGCCAACACGGCCGTCGCCGCGGGAAGGAGACCGATCACGACGACCGCATGGCTGGCAGGCACCGACGTGAGCGCGAACGACGTCAGCAGCGGGAACCCGACGACGACGCCCGCGGCGACGATCGCCAGACGCGCCCACTGCCTCGGGGACGGCACGGGAACGGAGCCCGGCCGCCGTCGGTGGGCGATCGAGAGGGCGATCACGGCGAGCGCCGCGGCGACCACGGCACGACCCGATCCGATGAACAGCGGCGACAGCCCGCCGACCGCGACGCGCGTGAAGGGAAGCGTGAACGAGAAGGCGACGATGCCGAGCAGCCCCCACCCCAGGCCAGCAAGTCGGGGTAGCACTGTCGCTTCGCGGAGAGTAGCGCTACTCTGTTCTGTCATGAGTCAGGATAGCACCGCACGGATGACCGCGGAACTGCGCGCGTGGATCGCCGCGGCGCCGCCGGGAGCCCAGCTGCCCTCGAACCGTGCGCTGGTCGCCCGGTACGGCGCGAGCCCCGTCACCGTGCAGAAGGTCATGCGGCACCTCATCGGCGCCGGTCTCGTCGAGAGCCGCCCCGGGGTCGGGACGTTCGTACGCGCGGTGCGGACCGCACGTCCGGCGGAGTACGGGTGGCAGACCGCAGCCCTCGGCTCTCCCCCGGCGCGCGTGTCGATGCTGTCGTCGACGCAGCGATCGGCGGCACCCGACGCCATCGGGCTGCACTCCGGGTATCCGGCATCCGATCTGCTTCCGGAGCGCGCGGTACGGGCTGCGATCGCCCGCGCGGCACGCACCCACGCCGCCATCGCCCGCTCGCCGGTCGCCGGGATGCCGGAACTTCAGGAGTGGTTCGCCCACGAGCTCGCCGAGGCCGCCCCGGCGGGCGTCACGCCGCCCACCGCCCGGGACGTGCTCATCATCTCGGGCAGTCAGAGCGGGCTGTCGTCGATCTTCCGCGCCGTGGTGGGTCCCGGGCAGCCGCTCGTCATCGAGTCGCCCACGTACTGGGGCGCGATGCTCGCCGCCGAGCAGGCCGGCGTCACCCTGGTGCCCGTCCCGTCCGGCGCGTTCGGCCCCGACCCCGACGAGGTCGATCGCGCGCTGGAGCGCAGCGGTGCGCGCGCGTTCTACGCCCAGCCCACGTTCGCCAACCCGACGGGCGGGCAGTGGCCGGCCTCGACCTCCGACGCCGTGCTCGAGATCTGCCGCCGGCGCGGCGCGTTCCTCATCGAGGACGACTGGGCGCACGATCTCGCGATCGACGCAGACCCGCGTCCGATCGCGGCGCACGACGACGACGGGCACGTGATCTACGTGCGCTCCCTCACCAAGAGCGTCTCTCCCGCACTGCGTGTGGCAGCCGTGATCGCCCGCGGACCGGCACGCGAGCGCATCCTCACCGACCGCGCCGCAGAGTCCATGTACGTCAGCGGGCTCCTGCAGGCGGCAGCGCTCGACGTGGTGACCCAGCCGTCGTGGCGCAGTCACCTGCGCGCCCTGCGCCCGCAGCTGCGCAGCCGCCGCGACCTCCTGCTCGACGGCCTTCGCGAGCACGCGCCGACGGCTCACATCGAGACCGTCCCCGCCGGCGGCCTCAACCTGTGGGCGCGCCTGCCCGACGGTGTGGACGCCGCGCGGGTCGTCCGCGAGTCCGAGGCGCGGGGGCTCATCATCGCGGCGGGCGACGAGTGGTTCCCCGCGGAGCCGTCAGGACCCTACGTGCGCCTGAACTACTCGAGCGAAGCCCCGGCCCGCTTCGGAGAGGCCGCGCAGATCCTCGGCGAGGTGCTCGACATCATCACCGGCTGACGCCGTCACCCGGTCGTCGAGCGCGTTTCGTCTCGCTTCGCTCGCTCAACGACCGACATGCCGGCATCACCCGGTCGTTGAGCGAGCGAGGAACGAGCGAGACGAAACGCGCCGAGGCTCCCGCAGGACTCGACGCGTTTCGTCTCGCTTCGCTCGCTCAACGACCGACATGCACGTCCCCGGTCGTCTCGGTCGCCGGCGCTCCCTCGCTCAACGACCGACATGCACGTCACCGGTCGTTGAGCGAGCGAGGAACGAGCGAGACGAAACGCGCCGAGGCTCCCGAAGGGCCCGACGCGTTTCGTCTCGCTTCGCTCGCTCAACGACCGACACGCCGCATCACCCGGTCGTTGAGCGCGTTTCGTCTCGCTTCGCTCGCTCAACGACCGGAGAGCGGCATCCGTCAGGGACTTGCTACTTCGACACGGTCACCTTGAGCGGTGCGCTCACCGTCGTCCCCGCCGCGTTGGTGAACTCGACGGTGTAGGTGTACGTGCCCTTCGCCTTGCCCGTGACCGGGAGCGTCGCGCGCTGCGCCTCCGGCGAGGCCGCGGTCAGCGGGCCCGAGGCGACCTCGGCGCCGTTCTCGAGGAACCGGTACGAGGTGGCGTTCGTGCCCCACCACAGGTCGGCCGTGACCGTGTACCTGCCGTCGCCGTCCTTGTTGTCGGCCGAGAGGACCGGCTTGCCCGGTGCGGCGTCGGTGACCTTCACAGTGAGCGGCTGGCTCGCGGTCGCGCCCTTCGAGTTCAGCAGCTCGCCGGTGAAGACGTAGGTGCCGTTCGGAAGGCCGGCGATGTCGACGACGGCGCGCTGCGCACCCGGCGTCATCATCGTGAGCGGCACCTTGGCGACGAGCTCGCCGTCGCGGTAGAGCTTGAACAGCGAGCCGTTCTCGCCCCACCACAGGTTCATCGTGACCTGGAACGTGCCGTCCTCGAGGCCGGTGTCCCAGCCGTCGTTCGACGAGAGCACGCCCTTGCCCGGCGCCGTCTTCGCGCCGTCGTCGGAAGCGACCTCGGGGAGGGTGACGGATGCCGTGGCCACCGACCGCGCACCCTCGCCGAGGACGTTCACACCAGCCACCTCGTACGCGTGCGTCGTGCCGAGCTCCAGCGCCTTCACGGTGCAGGTCGTGCCGCTCGTCTCGCACACGGCGTCGGTCCCACCGGCCTCGTAGACCCGGTAGCCGGTGAATCCCGGTCCGGTGAGGGCCGAGGCATCCCACGAGACGGCGATCGAGGTGTCGCCCGCGAGAGCGGCTGTCACGTTCTGCGGCGCCCCCGGAAGCGTCTGGTCGGCGACGGCGAGCCACGAGATGACCGGCTTCTCGCTGCCGGCGCCCTCGTTGGTGACGAGGTAGTCGACGACGGCCGGGGCGCTCAGCGTGAAGGTGAGCGGAGCGGCGATCGGCGTGCTCGAGCCCGACAGCGGCACGGTGCCCTTGGCGAGCTCGGTTCCCGCGACCGACACCGTCTGGTACATCGCGCGGTTCACACCCCACCATTCGGTGAAACCGCCCGTCAGCGTGTACGTGCCTGCGTCGAGCGGCAGCCGGTAGACGAGCTTCGTCGTGTCCTGGTAGAGACCCGTCGAGTACTTGTCGTTGATGTCGGTGGTGCCCTTCGTCTTCATGCCGTCGGCGACGTAACCCCACTGGTCGGCGGCCGTCGAGACCTGGTCGACCTTGTCGTTGCGCAGCGCCACGGCGTCGGCGACCGCCGCGTACTGCGGGGACGGTGCGCCGTTCGTTCCCGCGTCGATGTAGTACACCAGCGCCGGAGGAACGATCTCGAAGCCCGCGATGACGGCCTGATCGGTGTCGGTCAGGCGACCGGCCACGGTGAGCTTGGCGTACTCGGTGCGGGGCTGCGCGGCGGACGCGGCATCCCACTGGACGGCCCGCTCGGTGCCCGCGACGTCGACCGTCTCGGGCAGGTCGTCCTCGACGCCGAGAGCACCCTGCAGACCGAGGTCGCGCGGCAGGCTCTGCACGTAGACCAGCGCGAGGCGGGCGTTGTAGCCGCTCGTGCCGTTGGTGCCGAACTCCACGTCGACCACGGCGTCCTCGTCGATCGTCAGCGTCTGCGCGACCGGCGTCGCCGATCCCGTCGACACCGCGGTCTTCGTGGTCTCGGCGCCGGCGACCTTCAGCTTGGAGTAGACGTTGGTCGTGAGGCCCGGACGCGGCGCCTGGACGCCCACGATGTTGTACGAGCCCGCAGGCAGCGTCAGGTGATAGGTGACGGGTTTGTTGTAGTCGGCGCCGACGTACGACGAGCCCCAGTCCTGCGGCGTGCCGGCCGCCAGGGTCGTCGCGGTCGTGGAGTAGCCCCACGTCTCGCCGGCCGTCGTGCCGTCCCACTTCTGGTCGCTCGTGCCGTTGCGCAGATCCGGGAAGGATGCCAGAGCGGCGGCGTACACCGATCCGTCCGGCGCACCCGAGGATCCCGAGTCGATGAAGTACTCGAGGTCGGCCGGCACGACGAGGACCGTGGCGCTGAAGCGCTGGTACACACCCGACGACAGCTTCTCGGTCGAACGGCCCGTCGCGGCGAACGTGCCGAGCTCGGCCGTGGTCTTCGCGGCGGCGACGGAGCCGAGGCTCCAGGTCACCTTCGCCTCGGCACCCGCAAGGGTGAGCTCGGCCGGCAGCGTGCGATCGGCCGACGTGATCGACACCACGCCGAGGTCGATCACATCGGCGCTGACGTCCTTGGGCGTCAGCGCCGATGTGATC